>DASTGL010000325.1:0-5387 GCA_035719145.1 Solirubrobacterales bacterium | reverse complement strand
CCTGCAGGGCCGGGTCGGGTTCGAGGACGACCACATGTCGGTGCGGCTGCTGGAGAAACTGAAGGAGAAACTGGCCGACGGGGTGGAGGCGGTTCCCGCCGGCGGCCGGGTCGAGGAGCTGCGGAGGGTCAAGGACGAGGGCGAGCTGGCGCTGATCGAGGAGGCCGCGAAGCTGGCTGACGAGGCGCTGCGCTGGAGTGCCGAGCTGGGGTTGGCCGGGAAGACCGAGCGCGAGGTCGCCCGCGCCTTCGAAGCGCGGGTCCGCGAGCTCGGCGGCGACCCCTCGTTCCCGGCGATCGTCGCCGCCGGTCCGAACGGGGCGCTGCCGCACGCCGAGCCCGGCGAGCGCGAGATCGGCCGCGGCGAGCTGGTCGTCTTCGACATGGGGGCGGCGATCGACGGCTACTGCTCCGACGGCACCCGCACCTTCGCCACCGGCGATCCCGGCGAGGAGGCGATCGAGGTCTACGAAGTCGTGCGCCGCGCCCAGCAGGCATCGCTCGACGCGCTCGAAGCCGGGATCAAGGGGGAAGACGTCGACAAGGTCGCCCGCGAGGTGATCGAGGCGGCCGGACACGGCGACCGCTTCGGCCACGGGCTCGGCCACGGCGTCGGCCTCGAGCTGCACGAGGCGCCGCGGCTCTCGCTGCGCTCCGACGACGTCCTCGCGCCGGGAGAAGTGGTCACGGTCGAGCCGGGGATCTACCTGCCGGGGAAGCTCGGGGTGCGGATCGAGGACCTGGTCGTGGTCACCGAGGACGGCTTCCGCAACCTAAGTTCTCTGCCGAAAGAGCTGCAGATCATCGACTGAGATTTAAGGCCGGCTGCGTACCGTCCGATACTGGGGCAGATGAGCGCTAACGCCGAGACCCTCGTCTCCATCCACGAGGAGGCGCGCCGGGAGCGCCTGCTCGACATGGAGGAGCGGGTCCGGCGCTACCGGCTTGCCTGCTTCGGCATCCTCGCCCTGGCGCTGGCGGTGGGCGGGGGCGACGAGGTCGGCTACTGGTGGATACCCCTGCTCGCCGGCGGCCTTGCCGGGTTCGCGATCGCCGATCGCTTCATGCGCAGCAGCTCCCATCCCGCTGTCTGGGTCGCGGGGGCCTGGGCGGCGCTGCCGGCCCTGCTCCTCGCCTCGGTCCTCGTCACCGGCGGTGCCACCAGCCCTGCCCTGGTCTGGTTCGCGCTGCCTGCGGTGACGCTCGGTTCCCGCTTCGAGCCGCGAGGGATGGTGGTCGGGACTGCCTACGTCGCGGCGATGTTCCTGATCGCGGCGATCGTCCCCGACCCGCACGCCGCCTGGGAGGAACGCCAGCTTCTGATCGCGATCATGGCCCTGATCGTCAGCACCGTGATCCTCTCCGGCGCCCTGGTCGAGTCAGACCGCGCCCACCGCCACCGCTCGACCCTCGACCCGCTGACCGGCCTCTTCAACCGCAACGCGCTCGAGCAACGCCTCTCCGAGCTCGACGGTCAGCCGTGCGACCCCAGCCAGGGCATCTCCCACGCCTTCCTCCTCTGCGATCTCGATCACTTCAAGCAGGTCAACGACCGCTTCGGCCACGCCACCGGCGACGCGGTCCTGCAGGACGTTGCCTACACAATGCGGGCGACCCTGCGGGCCGGCGACTCGATCTACCGCGTCGGCGGCGAGGAGATCCTGGTGATCCTGCCCGGCGCCGGGCACAGAGACGCGATCGAAATCGGCGAACGGCTGTGCGTCGCCGTCCGCGAGCGCAGGCCGAACGGCGTCACCGTCTCGCTCAGCATCGGCGTCGCCGTCGCCGAGCCGGAGAGGATCGACACCGACGACCTGCTCGCCCGCGCCGACGCCTCGCTCTACGCGGCCAAGGCAAGCGGCCGCGACAGAATCCACGTCGACGACTGCGAGCCGGCGCTGGTCTAGCGGCTGAGGTCGACGTCGGCGCTCAGTCGCGCGGCGAATGCCGCGAGCAGCTGGACCGTCGCCTCGACGTCGCGCAGGTCGACCATCTCGACCGGCGAGTGCATGTAGCGCAGCGGGATCGAGACGAGGCCGGTGGGGATGCCAGCGCGGGAGATCTGCAGGACGTCGGCGTCGGTGCTGGTGCCGCGGCCGCTGGCGCTGACCGAGTACTCGATGCCCTCCGCCTCGGCGGTCTCGACCAGCAGCTCGAAGACCTTGGGCGAGAGGGTGGAGCCGCGGCCGATCACCGGGCCAGAGCCGAACGGATGGCGGCCGATCTCCTTCTCGTCGACGCCGGGGGCGTCGGTGGCGTGGGTGACGTCGACGGCGATCGCGATGTCGGGGCGTAGATGAAAGGAGGCGGTGCGGGCGCCGAAGAGCCCGATCTCCTCCTGGACCGCGGCGACTGCCGCCATCGAGCCGCCCGGGCCGTCGCCCTCATGGCAGCGGCGCAGGCTCTCCAGGGCGACGTAGGCGCCGAGCCGGTTGTCCATCGAGCGCGAGACGAGCCGGTCGCCGGCTACCGGCATCGGCTCGGTCCGGATCACGACCGGGTCGCCGACCCGGACCAGTGCCTCGGCCTCCTCGCGGTCGGCGGCGCCGATGTCGATGTGCATGCCCTTAAGCTCGACGACCTTTTTGCGCTGGTCGGCCTCGAGCAGGTGGATCGGCTTGCGGCCGGCGACGCCGGGGACGAGCCCGTGCTTGCCGCGGGCCTCGACCCGCTGGCCGACCAGGATCTGCGGGTCCCAGCCGCCGATCGGCGCGAACCAGAGGAAGCCCTGCTCGTCGATGTGGGTGACGACGAGGCCGATCTCGTCGATGTGGCCGACGATCGCCACCAGCGGCGCGGCCTCGCCGACCCGGGCGATGGTCGAGCCGATCCCGTCGACGCTGATCTCGGCGAAGGAGGCGGCCTCGCGCCAGACCTCGGCGGCGGGCGCCTCGTAACCGGAAGGCGCGCCGGTCCGAAGGAGCTTGTCGAGAAGGTCGGGAGTAGTCAAAAGGTTGGGGCAGTATGCCTATACGGACGGATGTTCGTCGCCTGGCTGTCTGCGCCTGCTGTCACGCGACGCTTGCTTCCCGCCGCAGCTGATCCCGGCCCGGCCCGTAGCCGCGGTGCTCGTAGGCGATCATCGCCCAGATCAATACGACCGCGACCGCCAGGGAGATCAGCGCCGGCACCGCGGTGGCGACCGGAACGAGAATCAGCAGGACGATCGCCAGCCCGAGGCGGTGGCGGTTGAGCGTGTGGACGTGGCGGTAGCGGAAGGCGACCAGGCCGAGCAGGTAGACGGTGAGGCCGCCGAGCAGGGCGAAGGCCGGGACATCGTGCAGGTGCTCGGAGTGGTGGCCGATCGTCACCTTCATCCCCAGCGCCATCAGGACGATGCCGGCGACCAGCAGCAGGTGGATGTAGGAGTAGGAGTCGCGGGCGAGGGCGTTCTGGGTTCGGCCGGGCTCGGCTTCGGCCAGCCGGCGCGCCGAGACCAGGGCGACGACGTCGAAGTAGGTCCACCAGAGGGCGGCGGCGAGGAAGACGCCGAGCACGGCGGCGGTGCCGATCCCGAGGTCGAGGTGGCCCGAGGCACCGACGCCGATCGCGACGATGCTCTCGCCGAGGGCGATGATCACGATCAGGCCGTGGCGCTCGGCGAAGTGGCCGGGGACGAGCTTCCAGCCCTCGCTGCCGAAGAAGTAGGGGCCGGCCATGTCGAGGAAGATCGCCAGCGCCCACAGCGCTCCCTGCGCCAGCCCGTCGAAGAGCGATGCGAGGACGAGGATGGCGACGGCGATCGCGGTGCTGACGGCGAGGCCGATCACCGAGCGCCGCAGGTCGTCGTCCTCGGCCTCGGCGCCGGCCAGCATGAAGAGGGCGATGTGGGCGGCGCGGAAGACGCCGATCCCGAGGGCGAAGGCGAGGGCGAGGCTGCCGAAGGCCTCCTGCACGCAGATCGCCACGATCAGCAGCGCCGCCATCGCGACGAAGATGACGCCGCGGATCGCCAGCGCCTCGGGGTCGATGACGCTGGTCAGCCAGGCGTAGCCGACCCAGGCCCACCAGAGGACGGCGAGGATCAGCAGGCCCTGCGCCAGCCCCGACCAGGTCTGGTCGTGCGACATCAGGCCGGTGCACTGGGTGATCGCGAGGACGAAGACGAGGTCGAAGAAGAGCTCCAGCGGGGTCACCCGCTCGCCTTCGCGGCGGATGCCGCTGATCCGGTGATTCCGTTCGGCTGAGGCCTCCATCTCGAATACTGTTGCGGACGTGGCAGTCGCACTTGTAACGGGAGCGTCGACGGGGATCGGCGAGGCGACCGCGATCCGGCTCGCGCGCGAGCCCGGGACCGAGCTGGTCCTGGTGGCGCGACGGGAGGAGCGGCTGCGCGAGCTGGCCGGCTCGCTGCCCTGCCGGGCGACCTATGTCGCCCTCGATCTCACCGATGAAGACGCCCCGGAGCGCATTCGCCGGCACCTGGAGTCCGAGCACGGCGGCCGCCTGCACCTGCTCGTCAACAACGCCGGCGCCTCCTGGCGGGCCGAGTTCGCCGAGGGCGGCTACGAGAACGTCGAGCGCCACATGCGGCTCAACTTCGACGCCGCCCTCCGCCTCACCGAGGCACTGCTGCCGCTGCTCCGCAAAGCGGCGCCAAGCGCGATCGTCAACGTCGCCAGCACCGCCGGCCGCGTCTCCCGCGCCCGCACCGGCGCCTACAGCGCCAGCAAGTTCGCCTTGATCGGCTGGTCGGACTCCCTCTACGCGGAGGAGAAGCCGCACGGCGTCCACGTCGGCCTGGTGCTGCCGGGCTTCGTCCAGACCGAGGGCTTTCCCGCCACCGAGCTGCGCGAGAAAGCGCTCACCCGCTGGATCGTCTCCAAGCCGGCGAAGGTGGCCGAGGCGATCTACGAGTGCGGTCCGGGGCGCAAGCCGGAGCGCTACGTGCCGCGCCCCTACGCGCTGGCCGCCCACGCCCGCATCCTCTTCCCGTCCTTGACCCGCCGCGTCCTCTCCGGGGGCGCCGCGTCGAACTTGACCACCAGCACGGGGGACGAAGGGGCCCAGGGCCCCGGTTCGGGCTGATGCCCCTCTTCGCCGACGTCATCGTCGCTTCGGCGCTCGTGGTGGTCGCCATCGTCGCCACGATCTCGACCCGCAAGGTCCGGCAGGTCAATCGCCGCTTCCGCATGCTCGACGAAATCTCCCGCGTCGCCGACGAAGGCAGCACGCTCGACGAGACGCTCGAGGCGATCGTCGGAATCGTCGTTCCCGAGCTCGGAGACATCTGCGCCGTCGACGTGATCGAGGGCGACAGCGTCCGCCGCGCAGCGCTCAGGGCGGACGGTCCGGACGCGGCCGCGATCGCCGAGCGACTGAAAGCGCGCGGGCCCCGCCTGCAGGAGCAGATCGCCACCGATGCGAGCCGCGCCCGGCAGGAGCCCC
>DASTGL010000324.1:0-6257 GCA_035719145.1 Solirubrobacterales bacterium | reverse complement strand
GCTCTCGACCGAACCCGCTGACGAAGCGCGGCGGGAAGCCTTCCGCGAACAGGTGATGGCTTACAACGCGGCCCTGGCCGAAGTCTGCGCCGAATTCAAGCGCTGCCTCTGGGATAACGAAGCGGTCTTCAACTCTGGATTCACGACCGCCGACGTCGCCAACGTCACCAACACCGGCGGCCTCGACATCCCGCCGTTCAACCTCGTCCCGGTGATCGGGCCCGGCAACCCGAACTCGACCGCCGACTACTTCCATCCCTCGGTCTCCGGCCAGGCGAAGCTCGCCGCAGCGGCCTGGAGCACGACGTTCAACGACTGGCGCCACCGCAAGGGCGCTCTGGCGCCCGCCGGAGGCTAGTCGCTCAGGACAGGTGCTCGCGCATGCGCTCGACGGCCTCTTCGATGCGGTCGTCGGGCGCGGTCAGCGCGATGCGGAAGAAGCCCTCGCCGCTCGGCCCGTACATCGAGCCAGGTGAGATGACGACGGCGGCCTCCTCGAGCACCAGCTCGCAGAAGGAGGTCGAGGTGTGGCCCTCGGGCACTGGGGCCCAGACGTAGATCGTGCCCTTCGGCGAGGGCACCTCGACGCCGATCTCGCGCAGGGCCGAGACGACGAGGTCGCGACGGCGGGTGTAGATCGCGTTCATCTGCTCCAGCGGCTCGCCCGGGCCCTCCAGGGCGGCGACGCCGGCCATCTGGATCGCCTCGAAGAGGCCGGAGTCGACGTTCGTCTTCAGCCGCCAGTAGGTCTGGATCGCCTCGGCGTTGCCGAGGATCGCCGCGCAGCGCCAGCCGGTCATGTTGTAGCCCTTGGAGAGCGAGAAGACCTCGACCCCGACCTCCTTGGCGCCGGGCGTGGCGAGGAAGCTCGGAGCGACGTAGCCGTCGTAGGTGGTCTCCGAGTAGGCGTTGTCGTGGACGACGAGGATCTCGTACTCGCGCGCGAACGAGACCACGGTGTCGAAGAAGCCCTCGGGGACGACGGCGCCGGTCGGGTTGTTCGGGTAGTTGATGAACATCAGGCGGGCGCGGTTGGCGATGTCGGCCGGCACCGCGGTCAGGTCGGGGGCGAAGCCGAGCTCGGGCACCAGCGGCAGCAGCTCGGCTTTGGCGCCGGCGAGGATCGGCCCGCCGGTGTAGACCGGGTAGCCGGGGTCGGAGGCGAGCGCTACGTCCTCGGGGTCGAGGAAGGCGAAGCAGAGGTTGTAGATGCACTCCTTGGCGCCGACCGCCGGAATCACCTCGGTCTTCGGGTCGATCTCGACGCCGAAGCGGCGGCCGTAGAAGTCGCTCAGGCCCTGGCGGAACTCGTCGCGGCCGCGGTTGCTCGGGTACTGGTGGTAAGCCGGGTTCGCGACCGCCTTCTGCATCGCCTCGACGACGTGGGGATAGGTCGGTTCGTCCGGGTCGCCGATCCCGAGGCTGATCACGTCGATGCCGGCGGCGCGCTTCTCGGCGATCTGCTGCTCGAGTTCCTGGAACTTGTACGGAGGGATGGCCTCGAGGCGGCGTGAGGGGTCGGCGATGCCCATGCGGACGCGGAAATCTATGCGATCCGGCGGACCGGGCGTCAGTCGCCGTCGAGCTCGGTCAAGGCCTGAATCAGCTCCGGCGAGAGCTCACCGGCGAAGACCGGCTCGGCCCAGCCGTCCAACTGGACGTCGAGGTCTTGCGAGATCGCGACCTGCAGCTCCCCCCCTTCGAGCTCGACGACCAGCGGGCTCTCGGAGCCGCGGAGGAAGGCGGTGACGGCGGCGCCGCTGGCCCCGGTGCCGGAGGAGAGGGTCTCCCCCACCCCACGCTCGAAGATCCGGGCGCGGACGCGGCTGCCGTCGATCGCCAGGAAGGAGACGTTGGTCCGGTTGGGGAAGAGCTCGTGCCCTTCGATCCCCGGCCCGATCTCGCCGAGGTCGAGCTCGTCAAGCTCCTCGGCAGGGACGACGATCGCGCACTGCGGGTTGCCGATCGAGACGTGCTGGAACTCCCAGCTGCGCCCGCCGGCCTCCAGCGTGCCGCGGCCGTCCTCGGGGCCTGAGGGGAAGTCCTTCGAGGTCGTCGAGGCCTGGCCCATGTCGACCGAGCAGGTCAGCTCGCCGGTGATCGTCGGCCGGATCGCCCCGGCGACGGTGCCGATCGCGAACTCGTCCTCCTCGGTCCAGCCGTTGCGGCGCAGGTAGAGGATCGCCTCGCGGGCGCCATTTCCCGACAGCTCGGCCTCGGAGCCGTCGGGGTTGAAGATCCGCAGATCAGCGACGAACTCCGGGCTCTCGCTGCGCGAGAGCAGCAGCACGCCGTCTGCGCCGACCCCGAAGTGCTGGTCGCAGAGCCACTCGATCCGCGTCGCCGTCAGCTCCCAGGGAAGCTGTTCGGCCTCGAGGATCAGGTAGTCGTTGCCCAGCGCCTGCCACTTCTCGAATCTCACGCCTCGGACCCTATTTGCGAAGCGACGTCGGCGTCGGAGAGACCGGTGCGGTCGATCAGGTGGAGGTTGGGGATTTTGCGCATCCAGGTCAACTGGCGGCGGGCGTAGTTGCGCGAGCGCTTCTTCATCGTCTCCAGGTCGCCGGCCAAGACCTCGTCGAACCCGAGTGCTTTGCGAGCCGTTCGGCCCGGGCCGAGTGCGTCTGCCCGCCGCACCTCTTCGGCGGCCCCGGCAGCGACGATCGCCTCCGTACGAGCGTCGATCCGCTCGTAGAGCTGCGCCCGGTCCATGTCGAGCCCGAAGATCGTCGTCGGGTGCCGCGTCTCCGGCGACCACAGCTCCGACTCCTCCGATTCCGGCGGCACTTTCCGCAACGACAGCTCCGCCAGCGCCGCCCGCAGATACAGCCCCGTCCCCCCCACCACGATCGGCCGCCTTCCGGCCCCCAGCGCCGCATCGATCTCCGCATGCGCCACCGGCATGTAGTCGCCGATCGAGAAATTGCTGCTTATGGGGACAAAACCGACCAGCCGATGCTCCAGCTGCCCCCTCTCATCCACCGTCGCGGCACCGGTCAGCGTCTCCAGACCTTCGTAGACCTGCAGCGCATCGCAGTTGATCGCAACCGGCTCTTCCCCCCGCTCGCGCAGTAGCTCGGCCAGCTCGATAGCCACACCGGTCTTCCCAATCCCGGTGGGGCCAAAGATCGCAATCACATGGGGTTTCGGCATAGCCCCGAACGGCTTGTACTTTTTCGGCGCCTACGCCCTCGGAAGGCGCGAGCCGATCACCGAAAAAGTTGAGAGAGGGGCTGTGCCGAAACCCCTCCCAGCGATTGCGAAGTAGCGGTCTCTATCTCCACGGCCACGAACTCCCCGGGATTGGCAACCCCGTCGAAGTTGACCGCCTTACCGTGGCGGGTCCGCCCCCGCAGCTTCGTCTCATCGGTCCGGCTAGTTCCTTCGACCAGCACGTCGAGCGTCCGCCCGACGAACCGCTGCGCCCGCTCCGCCGCCCGCCGCTGCACCGCCTCGACCAGCCGTTCCATCCGCTCCACCTTGACCGGGTGCGGCAGCTGCTCGTCCATCGTCGCCGCCTCGGTTTCGCGCCGCGGCGAGAAGACAAAGGTGAAGGCGCCGTCGTAGCCGACCTCCTCGACCACTTCCAGCGTCTCGGCGAAGTCCGCCTCAGTCTCGCCGGGGAAACCGACGATGATGTCGGTGGTGATCGCGCAGTCGGGGACGTGCTCGCGGATCAGCGCCACCCGGTCCATGTAGCGCTGCCGGTTGTAGGTGCGCCGCATCCGCTTCAGCACCGCGCTCGAGCCCGACTGCAGCGGCAGGTGGATCTGCTCGCAGAGCGCCGGCAGCTCGGCGTGGGCGAGGATCACGTCCTCCTTCATGTCCTTGGGATGGGGGCTGGTGTAGCGGATCCGCTCGATCCCCTCGACCGCGTCGACCCGGCGCAGCAGGTCGGAGAAGCCGATCCGCTTCTCGCCCGGCAGGTCGCGGCCGTAGCTGTTGACGTTCTGGCCCAGCAGGGTGACCTCGACGACGCCATCGGCCGCCAGCGCCTGCGCCTCGGCGACCAGCTCGTCGGGCTCGCGGCTGACCTCGCGTCCGCGCGTGGAAGGGACGATGCAGTAGGAGCAGACGCAGTTGCAGCCCTGCGAGATCTGCAGCCAGCCCTGGAACTCGCGCTCGCGCCGGGTCGGCAGGTGCCCGGAGAAGTCCTCGAACTCGAAGTAGCCCTGGGCGGTGAGCGAGTCGGAGTTGAGGAACTCGGCCAGCTTGTGGATCTGCCCCGGGCCGAAGGCGACGTCGACGAAGGGGAAGCGCTCGAAGACCTCCTCCTTGACCGACTGCGCCCAGCAGCCGCCGACCCCCACCACCCGCTCGGGATCCTCGCTCTTCAGTCGCTTCGCCTGGCCGAGGTGGGCGATGAAGCGGCTGTCGGCCGACTCGCGGATCGAGCAGGTGTTGAAGAGGATCAGGTCGGCCTCCTCGCGGCTCGGAAC
This sequence comes from Solirubrobacterales bacterium, assembly GCA_035719145.1. Classification (GTDB taxonomy): domain Bacteria; phylum Actinomycetota; class Thermoleophilia; order Solirubrobacterales; family 70-9; genus VAYN01. Next base: position 1,818 of record DASTGL010000324.1, on the reverse strand, counting down.
CTCCTCGTAGCCGAGCGAGGCGAGCATCCCCCGCATCCGCTCGGACTCGTGCACGTTCATCTGGCACCCGAAGGTGGTGACGTGGAACCTCTTCGCCATGGGACGCAGGGTAGCGCCGGTGCTACTTGACGGTAAGCGTTCCTTCCATCCCGGCCTCCCGGTGACCTGGGACGGAGCAGTAGAAGGTGTAGGTGCCGGGCTTCAGTTCGGCGCTCTCGGATTCTTCGCCTTCGGCGATCGGTTCGAAGCCGGCCAGTTCTTTGCCGTTTTCTTCGATCACCACGTTGTGCGGGATCGGCGAGGGATTCTTGAAGTCGATCGTGACCTGGCCGGCTTTCGCCGTCAGCTTGGTCGTGTCGTAGGCGAGGGCGGTGGCGCTCGCTTCGACATCGAGGGTAGTGCTCGCCCCGCCACCGGCAGGTTCCTTGCCGCCACCCGAGGTTTCGCCGCCTTGGTTCGACGGTTTCTTGCCGGTTTCGTTTTCCGTCGGACCGACGGGTTCTTCCTGCCCTTCTTCGCCTTCGGCTTCTTTTTCGGCCTGTTCTTCGTTTTCCTCGGTTTCGCCGCCGAGGGCGCCGCCTTCGTTTTCGTAGGGGCCCGAGGTCTGGCCTTTTTCGATCTCTTCGTTGAACTTCGCGTACTCGGCCGCCTTGGCTTCGTGCTCTTCGGCCGAGTACTTGACCGCGAAGGTGGTCGCGGCGAGGACGAAGACGGCGAACCAGAGGACCACCGCCGGCAGCGCTTTGCCGGGGAAGCCCTTCATTTTCAAGCCACCGATGCCGACGGCCAGGGCCGAGACGGCAAGGACGATGCCGCAGGCGTAAAAGATCTTCTCGTTGGTGCTCATCAGGCGGCGGCCATCCTATAGAGGTCCCTACCCGGTTCGCCGTGAGGCGAAGGCGACTAAGCCGCCCTCACCTCGGCCGCCGGGGCAGCCTCCTCGGCCACGGGTGCCGGAGCGGCCTCGCCATCGATCCCGAGCCCGGTCCTGATCTTGGTTTCGAGCTCCAGGGCCAGCTCCGGGTTGTCGACCAGGAACTGTTTGGCGTTGTTGCGTCCCTGACCGAGCCGGGTCTCGCCGTAGGAGAAGAAGGAGCCGGATTTCTGGACCAGGTCCTGCTCCATCCCGAAGTCGAGCAGGCCGCCCTCGCGGGAGATCCCGACCCCGTACTCGATGTCGAACTCCGCCTGGCGGAACGGGGAGGCGACCTTGTTCTTGACGACTTTGACCCGGACCCGGTTGCCGACCGCCTCGGTCCCTTCCTTCAGGGTCTCGATCCGGCGGATGTCGAGTCGCTGCGAGGAGTAGAACTTCAGCGCCCGGCCGCCCGGCTGGGTCTCCGGCGAGCCGAACTGGACGCCGACCTTTTCGCGGATCTGGTTGGTGAAGAGGCAGACGGTGTTGGTGCGGTTGAGGTTTCCGGCCAGTTTCCGCATCGCCTGCGACATCAACCGCGCCTGCAGCCCGACCGTGGTGTCGCCGATCTGGCCGTCGAGCTCGGCTTTCGGCGTCAGCGCCGCGACCGAGTCGATCGCCACCACGTCGACCGCGCCGGAGGCGATCAGGCGATCGGCGATCTGCAGCGCCTGCTCGCCGTAGTCGGGCTGGGAGACGAGCAGCTCGTCGGTGTCGACCCCGATCGCCCGCGCGTAGCTCGGGTCGATCGCGTGCTCGGTGTCGATGAAGGCGCAGATCCCGCCGCGGCTCTGGGCCTCGGCGATGATGTGGTAGATCAGCGTCGTCTTACCGGAAGACTCCGGGCCGAAGATCTCCACGATGCGACCGCGCGGGATGCCGCCGATACCGAGGGCGAGATC
>DASTGL010000323.1:0-21340 GCA_035719145.1 Solirubrobacterales bacterium | reverse complement strand
GGCCGTCGCAGGAGATGCTGATTACCTAGGCGGCTCTGATGGAAGCTTTGAACTCACCGCTGTCGGCAGCCTTGGTTCTACTCGACAAGCGCAAGGTCTCTACATCAGTCCTGATGGCACCCATGTGATCTTCACGACGGGTGAAGCTTGGTGCGTCGCTCCGGGAAGCGCCTGCAAGAAGAGCCAGGAGATCCAGCTTGAGCCGAATGCCCCTCCCACCGGCACTGCGGCGATCTACGACCGACAGCCGGATGGACCGACCAGGGTGGTTTCCCTGCTACCGACCAATCTTCCACCCGCCGGAGGTGAAGATGCCGAATACCAAGGAGCATCGTACGACGGAACCGTTGTCGCCTTCAAGATCGGCGGCGCTCTCTATGCTCGAATCAATAACGAGGAAACCAAAAAGGTCACTGAAGGAGCACCGACCTTCGCCGGTCTATCAGCCGATGGCCGCTACCTCTTCTACGTCGTCGCGGGAAACATCAACCGCTTTGATACGGGCTCAGGTATTTCCCAGTCCATCAACTCCAGTGGAGATGCTCAGGTAGTCAACGTGTCCAGGGACGGATCTCATGTCTACTTCCTTTCTGAATCGCAGCTCGACGGCTCTGAGGGAACGTCCGGTGAACCAAATCTCTATGTATGGGACGGTCAGTCGGTCAAATACATAGCCACCGTGCTGCCCAGTGATAGGGAAAGCACCTCAGGGGAAGGGCCACACCAAGCAGGTCTGGCCCGATGGACCAGTTGGGCGGTCAATCCCGATCGGGACATGGCGGGGGCCGGGGGCCGGGGGCCGGGGGCCGATTCATCTCGCACCACTCCGGACGGCAGTGTCATCGCTTTCGAGTCCCGTGCTTCGCTGACTTCCTTTGCCAACGCGGGCCACACTGAGGTCTACCGCTACGACGACACCAGCGGAGACCTCTTGTGCGTCTCGTGTGACCCGTCGGTATCACCGCCGACTTCGGATGCACATCTTCAGAACCTCAAGATCGCCCATCCGCCAACCATCATCCACAATCTCAGCGCTGATGGTACCCGCATCTTTTTCGAAACCTCAGACCCGTTGGTGGGCCGAGACGTCGACGGCATTAACGACGTTTACGAGTGGGAGAAGCAGTCTGGTAGCGCCATCCCGAGTGTCAACCTCATCTCGTCTGGGCAGTCGGCTGCGTACCCTGCGCCGGAAGCTGGAGATTTCCCCATTCCAGCACCGAACGTTCTGATGGGGGCTACTCCGGAAGGCAACGACGTGTTCTTCCTCTCTCAGGATGCCTTAACCGCCGGAGCAGGCTCTGGTGGTGCGTCGGCGATCTATGACGCGCGGATCGGGGGCGGATTTCCGCATCCTGCTTCCGTTGCCGCATGCACCGACCTAGGCGTCTGTCAGGCGGGCTCGGCAAGCGGCGCTCCCGTGCTAACGCCTCCGCGGTCGTCCCGTCGAACCAAGGGAAATGTGAAGCCGAACCACCGCCGATGCCGCCAGGGGAAGCGCGCTAAGGACCATCGGCATCACAGGCACCGTTGCGGAAAGCGGCACCACCAGAAGGGCCGCGCGCGATGAGCTTTTTCGCTCAGCCGCGCCGCGCCGCGCTGGCCATTGCATGCGTTGTAGCTTTCATTCAGGGTGGGTCGCTCGCCTCCGCGGACGCAGCTGAATTCGAAGAGTTCGGGATCAAATCAGCGTCCGCCCAGCTCACTGACACTTCAGCTGCGAGTCACCCCGATTTCGTCACCCGCTTCGAGCTCAACCACCACGCAGGCAGCGGTGGCACCCAGATCTCCACTGGGAGGCTCGAAAGCGCTTCGGTCTTCCTTCCCCCAGGTCTGGTCGGGAACCCCAAGGCCCTCGATCAGTGCAGCACCGGCGAGTTCTTGCAAGTCAACTCCAGCGGAGGTGCTATCGGGAATTGTCCCGTCCAGTCCCAGGTGGGGGTGGTGAAGTTCCTGCTGAGTGGCAACGAAGAAAACGAATCGTTCACGGAGCCCCTCTACAACCTCGAGCCGCCTCACCCTGACACCGAAGTGGCCCGTCTCGGTTTCTCCGCTGCCATTGGTCCTGTGTTCATCGACATATCCGTTCGCACCGGTGGTGACTATGGTCTAACCGCCACGGCCCATGGGGTTCCGGCTGTGTCGTCTCTAATTTGGGCGCAGACCACGATTTGGGGAGACCCCAGCGATCCGAGGCACAACACGCAGCGGCTGACCACCGCCGAAGCCAACTACTGCTACGAAACTGGCACTGCCTGCCAGACGGAAAATGGCGAACGCTCTGTCGCTCCGGCGGAAAAGGCCTTCCTCACGAACCCTTCCGCTTGCCAGGACCAAGCGGTCGACTTTGCTGTTACCAGCTTCCAGCTCCCTGGCCAGCTCTTCACCGCTCAGGCTCCACTCGACACAATCGCCGACTGCCAAGGCCTCCCGTTCGAACCGACCCTCGAGCTCCAACCCACCACGCCGAAGGCGGGTGCGCCCACGGGCCTCCATGCGACGATCCACCTTCCTCAGCACGAAGGCACCCACGAACGCGGGACCTCTACGATGCGGGAAGCCCGCGTCATCCTGCCAGAGGGGATGACGATCTCCGCCTCGGCTGCGCAGGGACTCGAGGCCTGTTCCGACGAACAGGTCGGCTTCCATCAAGAAGTCGACGCCGCCTGTCCTGACGCATCGAAGCTCGGTACTGCGACCATCGTCTCCCCGGTCTTGGAACAGCCTCTGCACGGAGCGATCTACCAGCGCACCCCCTCGCCCGGCCACCAGTTCGGCCTTTGGCTGGTTACCGACGAGCTCGGCCTTCACGTCAAGCTTCCTGGCGAGGTCACTGGAGATCCGAATACCGGACAGCTGACCGCCCGCTTCTCTGGCCTGCCTCAGCTGCCGGTCGAAGAAGTCGCTCTGGACTTGTGGGGCGGCCCCAAGGCGCCGCTGAAGAACCCGGACACTTGCGGTTCCCACACCGCCTATTTCGACTTCACGCCGTGGTCGACCGATCCTGATGCCACCGGCCAGGCCGCCGTGACCATCGACGAAGGTTGCGGCGCCGGCTTCTCGCCGAAGCTGACCGCAGGCGTTACCCACCCCGTGGCCGGCGCCTTCTCCCCCTTCGTCCTCACCCTCACCCGCGGAGACGCGGAAGACAACATCAAGGGACTCGATGTCATCTTGCCCCAGGGCCTGCTAGCGAAGCTCCGGGGCGTGCCGCTATGTCCTGGCGCAGCTGCGGCCAGTGGCGCCTGCCCGGAAGGATCGAAGATCGGCTCGGTGGTTGTTGCCGCCGGCGCCGGACCCGACCCTCTGTGGATCCCCCAGCCCGGCAAGGCCAAGCCTCAGGTCTACCTGGCGGGGCCCTACGCCGGTGCTCCATACTCGATCGTCTCTGTGGTGCCCGCACAGGCCGGGCCCTTCGACCTCGGCACTGTTGCTGTTCGCTCCGGGCTATACGTTGACCCTGAAACCGGGGTGGCGACGGTCAGGACCACTCTGCCCCAAGTGCTAGAAGGCGCAACGATCCTCTACCGCACGATCCATGTAGTGATCGATCGGCGCAGGTTCATCATCAACCCCACCGACTGCCGGGCGATGAAGGTTAAGGCCACCGTCGTCGCGACTCGCGGTGCTACTGCCGCGCCAAGCGATCGTTTCCAGGTAGGCCGCTGTAGGCGTTTGAAGTTCGCGCCCAAACTCTCGCTCAGCCTCAGCGGTGGCTCTAAACGAGGTGAATACCCGGCTCTGACCGCGACCATGAAGACCCGCAGGGGCGACGCCAATGTCGATCACCTCTCGGTTGTCTTGCCGCACTCCGAGTTCCTCGCGCAAGAACACATCGGAACGATTTGCACCCGCAAACGCTTTGTTGTCCGAAACTGTCCCAAGCGCTCCGTTTACGGGTACGCCGAAGCTTGGACGCCATTGCTTTCAAAGGCCCTCAAGGGCCCCGTATACCTGCGTAGCTCAGACCATCCGCTACCCGACTTGGTTGCAGCGCTCAGGGGGCAGATCGAGGTAGACCTCGATGGCCGCATTGACTCGACGAAAGGCGGCGGCATCAGAACGACTTTCGCAACCGTTCCCGATGCCCCCGTCACGAAGTTTGTTCTGCGGATGAATGGGGGCGACAAGAGCCTGCTGGTCAACTCCACCGACATCTGCAAGGTTTCGCATCGGGCCATTCTGAGGATCGTGGCTCAGAACGGCCGACGATTCAGCTCCCGACCGGACCTCAAGACCCGGTGCAAGAAAAGGTAAGGGTCGAGAAGTCGCAGCCGGGCGAGAGACCGGCCTACTAGTCCTGCTGCTGCTCCTCGCTTCCACGCCCTCAAGACGGGTTGAAAGCCGGTGCGGTTCACATCTACAACCAACATCTTTGACAAGCCAAATATTCGTTGCCATTGTTTTGATCATTCTGCTCACCCATTGCTACGAAATGGGAGCCGCGGAAATTGTCACTCGTCCGTCCTTGATTCCTCCAAGACGCATCCCTACCGTGGGTTGACAGGGGGCTCCTGCGAGCGCAGGAGCGGTCAACGAAGAAAGGGACAGGGGGATGATGATCTCTCGTATTCACGCCAAGCTCGGTACGGTCGGGCTTGTGGTCGCGATAGTGGCTCTTGTAGCTGCCCTCGCCGGAACCGCTCTTGCCGCAGCGGGACTCACCAGCAAGCAGAAGAAGGAAGTCACGAAGATCGCCAAGAAGTACGCCGGCAAACCGGGTGCTGCTGGCCCGCAGGGTCCGGCAGGCCCGCAAGGAGCGCCGGGTAAGGAAGGGGCTCGCGGCCCAGCAGGCACTCCGGGTTCAGACGGATCTAACGGAGAAGACGGCGCTTGCAGCATTGCCGAACCGGTCTGTGAACTTCCGTCGGAAGCGACGGTGACTGGTGACTGGTCCTTCGTCAGCAAGGGTTTCGCCGCCTATGTCGAAATCAGCTTCCCGCTCCGGGATCCGCAGGTGCCGGGCGCGGAATTCCTCGCGCTGAATGAACAGACCGTAGATTGCCCGGGGACTTACGAAGAACCAAAAGCAGAACCCGGTCACCTTTGTGTCTATGTGTTGGAACTCAATAATGTATCTACCACTCAGCCCAAGTTCGTAGGCGGTTCGACCGCTGATAAGCACAGTGGGTGGATCGGTGAATTCACCCCCGAAAATGCCTCTGCCGAAAGCTATGGCTACGGTAGCTGGGCACTTACTGCCCCGTAGGGGTCGGAGAGATGATCTGCGGTTTCAGTCGAGGGGGCCCGGACACTCAGTCCGGGCCCTCGATTGTTTGGCGCTCGACCGGGCTGCTGGCCTAGGAGCCCCACCGGTAGACAGCTGACGAGAAGCCGGTGCGCCCGGCTGGTCAGCATCCTCTGCGCCCCCATCTCGTCGTCGCCTCTAGAACTGCTCTAGAGAGTAGAGGCGATGACAGCACCTCGTGCGACTGTGCCAAGGTGTCGTCGACTATTTGCTCCTCGCCGCCGACCAGCACGTTTCTCGGCGACCACGTGGTGGCGGTGGGGGGCGATCCCGGCGATCTGATGCCGTCGTCCGTCGGCCGTTAATCTCAACCTCCCGCTGCCCGTCGCGACCGATGAGTTTCCCCCAGTCCCGGAGTCTCAACCTGCATGAACACGACTGAGAACGACAGAACCCGCTGGCTTGCCCTTTACGTCCTCTGCGCGGGGATGCTGATGATCGTGCTTGATGCGACGATCGTCAACGTTGCCCTGCCCTCGATCCAGGGCAGCCTTCACTTCTCTCAGGCCAACCTTGCCTGGGTCGTCAACGCCTACATGATCCCGTTCGGGGGGCTGTTGCTCTTGGCCGGACGGATGGGCGATCTGCTCGGGCAGCGTCGCGTCTTCCTGATCGGCCTGGCGATCTTCACCGTCGCCTCGCTGGTCTGCGCCGCCTCGGTCTCGCAGGAGATGCTGGTCGGCGCCCGCTTCGTGCAGGGGATCGGCGGGGCGATGGCCTCGGCGGTGATCCTGGGGATGATCGTGACGATGTTCCCCGAGCCCGCGGCGCAGGCGAAAGCGATCGGGGTCTACGGCTTCGTCGCCTCCGCCGGCGGCTCGATCGGCCTCCTGCTCGGCGGCGTCCTCACCGACGCGATCAGCTGGCACTGGATCTTCCTCATCAACCTGCCGATCGGGATCGCCACCGCCTACCTGGCGACGCGGCTGGTCGCCAACCCGAAGGGGATCGGCCTCAGCGAGGGCGCCGACTTCCCCGGCGCGGCGCTGATCACCGGGGCGCTGATGCTCGGCGTCTTCACGATCCTGCGGATCGAAGCCTGGGGCTGGAACGATCCCCGCATCTTCGTCCTCGGGGCGATCTCGCTGGCGCTGCTCGGCCTCTTCTTCCACCGCCAGGCGACGATCGCCAACCCGCTGATGCCGCTGCGCCTGTTCCGTTCGCGCAACGTCGCCGGCGCCAACGCCCTGCAGGCGCTGCTGGTCGCCGGCATGTTCGGGATGTTCTTCCTCGGGGCGCTCTACCTCCAGAAGGTGCTCGGCTACAGCCCGCTCAAGGTCGGCTTCGCCTTCCTGCCGACGACCCTGGTGATGGGCACCCTCTCGCTCGGCTTCTCGGAAAAACTGATCATGCGCTTCGGCCCCCGCACGACCCTGATCCCGGGCGTCTGCATGGTCGTGGTCGCGCTGCTCCTCTTCGCCCGCACCCCGGTCGACGCCAACTACTTCGTCGACCTGCTGCCGCCCTTCCTGCTGATCGGCATCGGCGTCGGCACCTCGTTCCCGGCGATCATGACCCTGGCGATGTCGGGCGCGACCCCGGAGGACGCGGGCCTCGCTTCCGGGTTCGTCAACACCAGCATGCAGGTCGGCGGCGCGATCGGGCTGGCGGTCCTCGCGACCCTCTCGGGCGAGCGCACGAAGTCCTTGCTTGACGAAGGCGAGGGGCAGCTGCAGGCGCTGACTTCCGGGTACCACGTCGCCTACCTGGTCGGCGCGATTCTGGCGGCGATCGCGGTGGCGATTGCGGTCTTTGTCCTCCGCGCGCCGCGGCCGGCCGAGATGCCGGTGCCTCAGCAGGAGAACGAGCCCGAGCCGGTCCTCTCCGAGGCACGCTGAGCCGACTACTCAGCGGTACTTAAAGGTCACCGGCCGGCGGCCGATGAGGAGATATGGCGGCGAAACCATCCCTCTCGTCGGCCGCGATGCCGGCCTTCGCCGAAGCTCCTGACGAGCGGGCGCGGATGGGGAGGATCTCGGGGGTGCTCTGGATCCTCGCCTCCTTCATCACCGTCGCCAGCTGCTTCCTGCCCGGTGCCCAGCACGTGCCGATGGGCTGGGTCTTCGCGCTCAGCGGGTGCTTCTTCCTCTACGGGCTCGCCTCGGCCCTCGGCTGGCTGCGCTGGGACCGCGCCTCGATGAAGACGCTGGGGATCGGGATGGTCCTGACGATCCCGGTGATCGGCCTCGGCATCTACTTCACCGGCGGCGCGATGAGCTTCGTGCAGCCGATGCTGATCACCACCCTCCTCTACGCCGCCTTCTTCTTCCCGGCACAGTGGGCCTGGCCGCTCTCGCTCGAGCTGATCCTCGTCGCCGGCACGCCGATCGCCTACGACGGCAACGCGATCGAAGAGGCCTTCCTCCCGCATTACGTCGCTCTGGTCGCCGGTTTCCTCTCGGCGACCTGGGTCCTCGTCGGGCTCCGCAAGCGGCTGCACGAGGCGGAGCTCCACCACCGCGACATCGCCCACCGCGACCCGCTGACCGGGGTCGCCAACCGCCGCCAGTTCGACGCCGTGCTGCAGGGCGAGATCGCGGCCCGCACGCTTCCCCGCGGCGGCCGGCGGACGAGCGACGAGAGCCCGCTAGCCCTGCTCCTCCTCGATCTCGACGACTTCAAGGGGATCAACGACAACCACGGCCACCCGGTCGGCGACGCGATCCTCCGCCAGGTGGCCGAGCGCGCCCAGTCGATCCTCCGCTCCAGCGACACCCTCGCCCGCATCGGCGGCGACGAGTTCGCGATCGTCGCCCCCGGCGTCCACGCCGACGCCGTCCGCAACCTCGCCCGCTCGGTCTGCGATGCCGTCAGCACCCAGTACTCCGACGCCGCCATCCCCTCGCCTTCAGCCTCGGTCGGCTGGGCGGTCTTCCCTCAGGACGGGGAGGACTTCGAGAGCCTGATCAACGCCGCCGACGAGCGGATGCTGAGCAGCAAGCACCCCTCGCAGCCGGCGACGCTCTAGCTGGAAGCTTCGCTGAGGGCGGCCGATTCGAGCACGCCGAGCAGCTGGGTCACCCTGCAGACCAGCAGCCGCTCCTCGTCGACTTCGACCCAGACGCCCGCGGCGGAGGGGAAGACGACGTGGTCGCCCGGCGCCACCGGCATCTCGACCCCGGCCCCGGCCCACCAGTCGAGCCCCGGCCCGATCGCAAGCACGATCCCCTGCTCCGGCGGCGGCTCATGGGTGCCCGGCGGCACCACCAGCCCCGACCGTCGCACCCGGTCGCTGTCGAGCTCCTTGATCACCACCTGGTCGAAGAGCGGCCGCAGCTTGTGGCGGACGGACTCGGTCGGGTCGGGTCGTTGCGCGGTGCCCATCAGGCATAAGTCTGACTGATCCCGGGGACTAGGATCGGCAGATGCAGCCAGAGAAGAAGCCGATCAACTGGCGCGCCTGGCTGGTCGGCATCCTCAGCGCCCTCGTCCTCATCGTCGCCCTGCAGAACTCGCAGGAAGTCAGCTTCGAAGTCCTCTTCGCCAGCTTCAACGCGCCGCTGATCGTGGTGATCCTGCTGGCGACGGCGATCGGCGCCCTGATCGGCTACGTCGCGCCGCTGGTCCGCCGCCACCGTCGCGAGGAGCGGCCCTAAAACGGGCTAGGCGACCACAGCACCTCGTGCAGCTTCCCCAAGGCGTCGCCGACCAGTTGCTCATCGCCCCCGATCAGCACCTGCTGCGGGTTGTCGTCGAGGATCGCCGGGATCCAGGTCGCGATCTTGCCGCGCGCCCAGGCATCTTCTGACTCGGCCGGCGGCGAGCAGCTGTGGAGGGTCCCGTCCGCTTCGACTTCGGCCCAGACGATCTCGCCCTCCGAGCCCGCCGGCTCGTCCTCGCGCAGGACGCACAGCTTCACGCTCTTGCCGCTATGTCCCTCGACGGCGGCCAGCGGCAGCGCCGTTTTCAGCGCCGTCGCCATTTCCTTCGCCGTCATGCCTTCTTCGTCCTCGGCGACCACGTGATGGTGGCGCCAGCGGGCGATCCCGACGATCAGGCCCATGGTGCCGCGGGTCTTCTCGGTGAGGGCATAGCAGCGACGACGCCCAGGGCCCTGCCGCTCGCAGAGCAGCCCGGCGGTCTTGAACAGCCCCGCCCGGCGGTTGACCTGGTGGTAGCTGAGACCGTGAGGGCCCCGGGCGAGTTCGGTGGGCGAGCGAGGATCGCAGCTCAGGTCCTCGATCATCCCGGTCTCCCAGAGGTCGGCCAGCAATCCCAGCGCCGCCCACGCGTGGGCGTCGATCCGACCGTCGGGCAGGCGCGTCATCGAGGAGTCGGCAAAGCGGTTGACGAGTTCGTAGAGCTCGGCGCCGCACTCCTCGGTGAGCGTGTGCACGACCTTCGACGGGACCCCAGGCTCCTCTTCGCGGTCGACGACTTGGAGTTCGGCGAGCTTGCCGGCGTAGCGGTAGATCGTCCGCGGCGCGTAGCCGGGAACGCGCTCAGTCAGTTCCTTCGTCCGCAGCGGCCCTTCTCCCAGCGCCATCAGGATCGCCCCGGTCGCCCCGCCGCTCAGCAGCCGCAGGACGTCGGCCGTCGATGCCCCGGCGACGCAAGCGCCCTCCTCCTCCGCCGGTCGCGCTTCGATATCGGAAAAGCCAGTCGTCATCGACAAGTCCTCCTACGTTGCGGGATCGGTGCGGCGACTGGTCTCCATTAGGTACCCGTCAGACCACTCCATAAGCACCAGCGAGGAATCTTTAGGCGGGCTCCGCTCATCCAGCGTCATCGGCGCGACGAGAGGCAGCATGACGCTTGATCTTTTAAGCTTTCTTGCGCAATGGGGGAAGGCGAGAGAGGGAGAGGGAGATGAGCGTTCTTCAGGAGGAGATTCCGCAGGACTGGTACGCGACGGCCTTCACCGGCATGAGCGCGGAGATGGCGTGGACCGAGCGGACGGAGTCCGAAATCAAGCGGGCGCTGACGATGCTGCGCCCGCAGGGCGGCGAGCGGATCCTCGATCTCGCCTGCGGGACCGGGCGCCACTCGCTGGAGCTGGTCCGCCAGGGCTTCTCCGTCGTCGGCGTCGAGATCGGCGAGGAACTGGTGGAGATCGCCCGCAAGGATGCCGAGGAGCAGGGCCTCGAGGCGGAGTTCATCCAGGCCGATCTGCGCGAGCTCGACTTCGACGGCGAGTTCGACATCGTCCTCAACCTCAACGACGGCGCCGTCGGCTACTTCGAGACCGACGAGGAGAACCACCGCACCTTCGAGGTGATCTCCCGGGCGCTGAAGCCCGGCGGCCAAAACCTGATCCAGGTCCCCAACGTCCTCTACGCCCGCGCCCACCTCCCGCAGCGCTCCTGGATTCCCAGCTCGACGATGGTCGAACTCGTCGAGCACCGCTGGAACAAGAAGGACCGCTACATGGAAGGGGCGATGATCCCCGTCAAGTTCGGCGAGGTCCTCGAGAACCTCGACAAGCGGATCGAATTCCGCCAGCGCCTCTACACGGTCGACGAGCTGCGCGAGATCTACGACTCGGTCGGGATGACCTTCGAGCGCGTCTTCCACGGCAACGGCCGGCCGAAGGAACCGACCGACTCCCAGTTCGAGATCTTCGCTGCCGCCCGGAAAAGCTGAGGCCATGCCCGGTCTGGGCATAAATACTCGGGTTTTTTTATGCTAATCTGACCCGCGCTGGAAGTCTTTGCCGCTTTGCCCGCGGCACGTCCAGAAAGGGGGTGATGGAGCTTGCGCGCTGGGGCCATTGGGTTGTCCCTGCTTTCGGTACCCCTCAACGTCGATGTCCTCACAGCTTTGGAGGGCGGCGAGCTCGCTCTGGCTGACCTCAGTCAAGCGGTCGGCCATCCGCCGGCGACCACGATGCGCGGCTACCTGAAGGCGCTAGCCGACCTCGGCGTGGTGGAACGCCATCAGGCGGCAGGTTTTCCCGGGCCGGTCGCCTACTCGCTTTCAAGGCCGGGCGCGGAGCTCCTCATCGTCGCTGCCGGGGTCCAGCGGTGGCTGGACGATGCGCCTAACGGCCCGGTCCCCCTTGGCAGTCCGGCTGCGAAAAGCTCGATAAAAGCCTTGGTCGAGGGATGGAACTCGACGATTGTCAGGATCCTCGCCACTCACCCCCTGACGCTGACGGAGCTCGCGCGACTCGTCTCCAGCATCAGCTACCCGACCCTCGAGCGCCGGGTGGCGGCGATGCGTCGGGTGGGCTTGGCTCAGGCAACGCGCGACAACGGTGGTTCTCGCGGAACCCCATATCAGGCGAGCCGATGGCTGCGGCAAGCGGCGGCACCGCTGGCTGCGGCAGTCGGGTGGGAGCGCCGCTGGGCCCGCGAGCAGACGAAGGCGATCGGGCGTCTCGATATCGAGGCCGCCTTTCTCCTTGCCGCCCCGCTTCTCGACCTGCCCGATGATGCGGACGGCGTCTGCCGTCTTGGGGTTGAGATGCGGTCGGGCTCCAAGCTGGAGTACGCCGGGGCGATGCTGAAGGTCGCTCGGGGCCGGCTCATCTCCTCTAGCGCCCACATGAAGGGCCGTCCCGATGGTTGGGCAACCGGCACTACGGCCGGCTGGTTTGGCTCAGCCAGCTGCCCGACGGGCGCCGAGCTCGAGTTCGGTGGCGACGTCCTCCTGGCCCGCAATCTCGCCGCGGCAATGCGGGCCATTCTGATCCCTGCCGCCCTGGCCGAGGTCCTCTAACCGCGGTGGGCCGACGGCGGCGTGCACGGCGCGAATCGGCGCCTCGCAGAATCTCGTCGCAGGGGTTTTGCAGCCCTTTCTCGCAGCCGTCGGGCGCAAGCGCGCCGCCGAAGCGAGGTGCGCTCCAACTTTCTTGATTGCTCGTCAGCGATTCCTTAGGAATTGAGAGGGAAACAACTCCGGCGCATCCGAGCGCCGGGAATCCAAGGAGGAATTGAATGAAGCACGTAAAGATGCTCGGTCTGCTGGTCATGGCCGCCGCGTCGCTGATGGCCTTCGCCAGCAGCGCCTCGGCCGCCCCGGTTCTCACATCGCCGTCCGGCACCGAGTACACAGGCGAAATCCATGCCACGCTCGAAAAAGGAACGTCGGCGGTGCTGAAAGCCGGCATCGAAGACACATGCACCGAATCGACAGCGAAGGGAACCGTAAGCGTCAACAACACGGCTGAAGCTTCAGGCACGCTGAGTGCACTGACGTTCGGATCGGTTGCGACACCTTGCTCCCAGGACACCACCACCATCACCCCGGGCAAACTGACGATTAAGGACACCACCAACGAAGTTCTCACCACCGGTAGCCGCGTGGAAGTCAAGGTCACAGGCCTCGGCATCACCTGCTTCTACGGTGCTGAAACCGGCTCCGTGAAAATCGGGACCCTGACTGGTGGCACCCCGGCGAAACTCAGTGTAAGCACGACGGCCCTGCAGAGGGAGACCGGCAGCAACACTACCTTCTGCGCCCTCAATGGCACCTGGACCGGCACTTACATCGTCACAACTCCGAGCACCCTGCTCACCACATAGCGGATCTCGGTACAGCGGTATGTAGATCTAGTTCGATCTCGCAGTGAAGGGACGGGCCGCCTCGGGCGGCCCGTCTTTTTGCTGAAGGACGGTCCACACGCGTTCCTTGACACGACCGTTTCTATATCGTACGCTGCCCAGAAGGAGCGCTCCAACTGGGAGCTAGACGGGGAGAATATGAAGCGATGAGCAGGGGAAGCCAGGGACACACGTATCTCAACATGCCGGGGTCCACGGCCGGCGTCGCCCTGCTGTTCTGCCTTTTCGCCCTCTTGGCCCCCCTCAAGGCCCAGGCCGCGGTCGAACAGCACCTCTTCGACCCCACCCTCTCGCTGACCGGTGGCTGCAACACCGACAAATACGACGGCGTCCCTGACCCCTGGTGCCCCGGCCCCCCGGCCCCCAGCGCCGCATTCGAAAACCCGAACATCGCGACCGACTGGTTCGGCGACATGTACGTGAGCAGCCACGCGGAATCTGGAACTTGGGCGGGCCGCGTCGATGTCTTCAGCCCGAGCGGACTGTTCATCACCGAGGTGAATGTGCCAGGGGCGAAATCGATGGCAATCGACCCCAAAGGCAACCTTTACGTCCAGCAATTCAATCCCGAAGCCGGGGGATTTCGCCAGGTAACCCTGTTCAGACCGACCGGAACCTACGACCCGGAAGCGGGGGAGATTTCCTACGGAGATCCCGGGGAGGTCATCATCGAACCCACGACGGGTGGAACCGTCGGCCTGGCGGTCGACCCGGTCACCGAACACCTCTTCGTCAGTGAATCGATTGGATCCGTGGCGGAATGGAGTTCGGCCGAAGAAGGCCCGATGCCACTGGATGCGACGATCGGCAGCGGGACGCTGACCGCTCAGAACGTGTTCATCGCGACCGACGCCGCCCACAACCGGCTCTACGTCGGCGAGGGGCGGCAGGAACACGGAGAAAGCAGCATCGTCGAGGTGTTCGAACTGGAGGCGCCGCACGCGCACCTGGGAAGCATCGACGGCCACAGCACCCCGAACGGCAAATTCCTCTCTGGGTTCTTCGGCGTCTCCCTCGCGGCCGACGAAACGAGCGGCAACCTGATCGTCTCCGATCTCGCCGGCACCCCCTTGGTCTACGAATTCGGCATGGGCCTCGACGCCAACGAAGAACTGCTCAACACCTACGAATACGCGGGCTTCAAACCAGGCGGTTCCCCGCTGCAGATCGCGGTCGACAACGCCGCCTCGAGCCCCAACCACCGCACCTTCTACATCCCGAGCACCGCGAAGGAAAAACTGGACCATACCTTCGCCTTCCGCTTCTCGACGGTCGGGCCGCCGGAAGTGAAATCCCCCAGCGTCTCCGGGATCACCGAAACCGAAGCGGTGCTGGGGGCTCAGATCAACCCCAACGGCGCGCAGACCGCCTACCGCGTCGAATACACCACCGCCCCCTCGGGCTTCGCGGGTGCGACCGTCGCTGCGGAAGGGACGCTGGCGTCGGGGATCGCGTTCTTGCCGGTCTCAGCGGCAGTCGACGGTCTCACCCCCGGCACCTCCTACCGCTTCCGGGTGGTGGCCGAAAACGAATGCAACCCAGGGCAACCGCTCTGCAGCGACGAAGCCGAAGGCAGCTTCACCACCTACGCGACGCCGCTACTCGGCGGGCCCTGCGCGAACGATGCCCTGCGGGTCGGGCCCTCGGCCGGGCTGCCCGACTGCCGGGCCTACGAGCTGGTCACCCCCGCCAACACCGGCGGGCACACTCCGCTCGGCTCCGGCGAGGGCGGGCGCTACTTCGCGACCCTGCATGCCTCGCCGGACGGCAACCGGGCGAGCTTCCGGATCGAAGGCGGCTCGATCCCGGGCTTCGAAGCGGCGGGCTCTGGCAACGGGGACGACTACCTGTCGCGGCGAGGACCCGGCGGCTGGGCGACCGAAGTGGTCAGCCCGAGCGGCACTGAAGCGCCGAAACCGGCCCCAGGCGGCTTCTCGCCCGACCAGGAATACTCCTTCTGGGGGGAAAACAACGCCGGGGAAAACGGCGAAAAAGGGTTCTTCCTAAACCCCTATCTCCACTACCCCGACGGGCACTCCGAGCCGGTCGGGCGGGGCAGCCTGGGGATCGACCGCGAAGTCACCGCGAAACTGATCGGGCCGAACGGCTCCCACACGCTCTTCATCAGCTTTAACGATCCGGTGCAGCTGGAGCCAAACGCGCCGCCCTCAGGAACCAGGGCGATCTACGACCGCACCGCCGACGAAGTCACCCACGTGGTCTCGCTGTTGCCGGGCGACGTGACCCCGGCGGCGGGCGAAGGCGCCGAATGGGCCGGCGCCTCGCTCGACGGCGCCGGGGTCGCCTTCCGGCTCGCGGGCGACGGCACGCTCTACCTGCGCCAGGACAACCAGGAAACCTATGAAGTCGGCGAAGGCGTGACCTTCGCCGGGATCGCCGAAGGCGGCGGGCGGGTCTTCTACCTGAAAGCCGGCGACCTCTTCGCCTACGACACCGCCACCGAAGCCGCGATCCGGTTCAGCAGCGGCGGCGACACGACGCCGGTCAACGTCTCCGCCGACGGCAGCACCGCCTACTTCATCTCGCCCAAAGTGCTGAGCACCAAAGCAAACCCCAACGGCGCCCACGCCAAAGCGGGCAAAGACAACCTCTACGTCTCGCGCGAAGGAACGGTGGCATTCGTGGGGACGGTGGAACCCGAAGACGTGGAAGAAGGCGTGGCCGGGCTGGGGATGTGGATCGGGTCGCTTCAATCCCAACCGGCGAAGGAGACCTCCCGCACCACCCCCGACGGCGGGGCGCTGGTGTTCGAGTCCCGAGCCCAGCTCACCGCCTACGACCCCGCCGGCCACACCGAGGTCTACCGCTACGACGGAGCGACGCTCAGCTGCCTGTCGTGCAACCCGACCGGGGCGGCGGCGAGCGCTAACGCCAGCCTGCAGAGCCTGCCGGGCAGAGTGCCGGGGACGACCTTCGGAGTGCTGAAAGACAGGCTGGCGAACCTGAGCGCCGACGGGCACCGCGCCTTCTTCCAGAGCTACGAACCGCTGGTGGCGGCCGACGCCGACGGGCGCCTGGACGTCTATGAGTGGGAGGCGCAGGGAGTCGGCAGCTGCACCGTGGCGGGCGGCTGCGTCTACCTGATCTCCTCGCCGGGGAGCGCACGCAACGAGGACCTCTTCGCGGTCAGCGAAAACGGCGACGACGTCTTTATCCGCAGCGGCGACCTGCTGGCAGGCGGCGACACCGACGCCACCACTTCGATCTACGACGCGCGGGTGGGCGGCGGCTTCGCGGAAGCCCAGGCACCGGAACCGTGCCAGGGGGAAGGGTGCCATGGCGAGTTGACGCCGGCTCCTTCGCTACTTGCGCCCTCGAGCCCCGTCCTCGGCAAAAACGGCAACCTCACCCACCGCCGCTGCGCCAAGGGCAAGCGCCAGGTCCGCCGCCACGGCAAGACGCGCTGCGTGAAAAAGCACCACCGCCACCACAAGGCAACCTCGAAGCAGAAGGGTTCGAAATGAGCCGCCGGGCACTCCTGCGGGCCGCGCTTGCACTGGCGGTAACCGCAAGCTGGCTCGGGCTCGCCGCCTCGCCGGCCCTGGCGATCGAAGAATTCGACCGCTACGCGGTCGAATCGGTCTCCACCTCGCTCTCCAGCACCCAGGCCGGCGCCCACGCCGACCTCTCGATCGGCTTCTCGCTGGCCCAGAAACAGGGCGAACCCTTCGCGCTCACCCGCGACATCTTCGTTCACCTGCCGCCGGGCGTGATCGGCAACCCCCAGCAGATCCAGTCCTGCACCCTGGCCCAGTTCGGCGAGCTCGCGGTCGAAAGCGAATGCCCGGTCTCCTCCCAGGTCGGCATCAGCGAAGTCACCCTCGGCGGCAAAAACGCCGGCACCTTCATCGACCCGATCTACAACATGGAGCCCCCCGGCGGCGACGTCGTCGCCCGCTTCGGCCTCTTCGCCGGCCCCTACCCGACGCTGATCAACATCCGCGTCAACCCGATCGACTACAGCCTCACCGCGGCGGTCGAAGGCGCCGCCTCGGCCGCCACCCTGATCGGCGCCCAGAACACCTTGTGGGGGGTGCCGGCCGCCGCGAGCCACGACGCCCTGCGGCTCACCCCCAAAGAAGCGGTGGAAGGCAAATCGCCCCCCGGCGGCCGCGACGCGGGTGTGCCGGAAGTCCCCTTCCTCACCAACCCCACCGACTGCTCGACCCAGCGCCAGGTCTCGGTCACCGCCGTCAGCTACCAGCTGCCCGACCAGCCGAAGGAAAAGAGCACCCCCTTCCCCCAGATCACCGGCTGCGGCCTGCTCGGCTTCGACGCGCAGATGTCGATCGCCCCGACCTCGACCGAGGCGGCCTCGCCGACCGGCATCGACGCCACCGTCAAGCTCCCCCAGGCCGAAGCGCCAAACACGCTCGGCAGCTCGACCCTGAAGAGCGCCCACGTCACCCTGCCCGAGGGCCTCGTGATCAACCCGGCCGCCGGCGACGGCCTCGCCGCCTGCAGCGACGAGCAGGTCGGCTTCGGCAACGGCTCCGCGCCCGCCTGCCCCGACGCGGCCAAGATCGGCAGCGCCGAAATCGAGGTGCCGGCCCTGGAACGCACCCTGCAGGGCGCCGTCTACCAGCGCACCCCGGTGCCGGGCCGGCTCTTCGGCTTCTGGCTCGTCACCGACGAACAGGGGGTGCGGCTGAAGCTCCCGGCCGAGATCCAGGCAAACCCCCTGACCGGCCAGCTCACCACGGTCTTCGACGGGATCTCGACCCTCGGCGGCCTGCCGCAGGTGCCCGTCAGCGAGATCCGCCTCCACGTCTTCGGCGGCCCCCGGGCGCCGCTGGCGACGCCCAGCAGCTGCGGCACCTACCAGACCCACTACTCCTTCGCGCCGTGGTCCGGCGCGCCACCCGTGCAGGGCGACGCGCCGATGCAGATCTCCTCGGGCTGCGGCAAGGGCGGCTTCAGTCCGAAGATCGCCGCCGGCACCGCCCGCGCGGGAGCCGGCGAGTTCGCGCCCTTCGCCTTCACCCTCACCCGCGAAGACGGGGAAGCCAACCCCCGCCAGATCGCGATCCACCTGCCCCAGGGCCTGCTCGCCAAGGTCGGCGGGGTGCCGCTCTGCCCCGAGGACGCCGCCGCCACCGGCGCCTGCCCGGCCGACTCCCAGGTCGGCACCGTGATCACCGCCGCGGGAGTCGGCGGCGCGCCCCTCTGGATCCCCCAGCCCGGCAAGGCGCCGACCGCCGCCTATCTAGCCGGCCCCTACAAAGGCGCCCCCTACTCGGTCGTCTCGGTCGTCCCCGCCCAAGCAGGGCCCTTCGACCTCGGCACCGTGGTCAACCGCGCAGCGATCCAGATCGCCCCGGAAACCGGCCTCGCGACGGTGGTCACCGACCCGCTGCCCCAGATCCTCGAAGGGGTGCCGATCGCCTACCGCGCGATCCACGTCTCGGTCGACCGCAAGGACTTCACGCTGAACCCGACCAGCTGCGCGCCAAAGCAGATCGCCGCCACCGTCACCGCCGCCAACGGCGCCACCGCCGAGCCCTCCACCGGCTTCCAGGCCGCCGACTGCGCCAAGCTCCAATACACGCCGAAGCTGAAGCTGACCTTCAAGGGCTCGACCAAGCGCACCGGCAACCCGGCGGTCCACGCCGTGCTGACCCAGAAGCCCCACCAGGCCAACACCAAGGCCGCCGTGGTCACCTTGCCGGCAGGTCTCTTCATCGACAACGCCCACATCGGCACCCCCTGCACCCGGGTGCAGTTCGACGCCGAAAGCTGCCCGAAGATCTCGATCCTCGGCCACGCCACCGCCAAGTCCCCGCTGCTCGCCAAGCCGCTCAAGGGCAACGTCTACTTCCGATCAAACGGAGGCGCGCGGGAACTCCCCGACATCGTCGCCGACCTCAGAGGCCAGATCCACATCATCCTCGTCGGCTACATCGACTCGGTCGCCCAGAAGGGCAGCGAAAGCTCCCGCGTTCGCACCCGCTTCCTCCACGTCCCCGACGCCCCGGTCACCAAGTTCACGATGAACCTCTTCGGCGGCAAGAAGGGCCTGATCGAAAACAGCATCCCCCTCTGCCGCGGCCGCCACCGCGCCAAGCTCGAGCTGAGAGCCCAGAACGGCCGCCAGCTCACCACCAACGCCCCGATCGGCGTGCCCTGCGGCGCCAAGCGGTAGCTCGCTGCAGCTGCTTCTACGGCGCTGAAACCGGCTCGGTGAAGCTCGGAACCTTCACAGGCGGCACTCCGGCGAAACTCGATGTGAGCACGACGACTGTGCAGAGAGAGGCTGGCAGCAATACCACCTTCTGCGCTCTTAATGCGAGCTGGACCGGAAGCTTCGAAGTCGACACTCCGACGACCCTGCTGATCACATAGGCGAGACTCGACCCGCGATACGCAGGTCAGCTCTGGAGTTGAAGTGGGACGGCCATCGGCGGCCGTCCCTCTCTACTCGCCTCGATAGCCAAAGCTTCTTGACTAATGCCGCTATTCTTGATAAAACCTCCCTCGTTCCTGGAGACGACTCCACGAACACCGGCAGGGTCACTGGCTCTGCCGCGGGAGAAATAAAACCCGGCACCGTAAGGTGCCGGAACCAAGGAGAAATCACATGAAGCACGTAAAGATGCTCGGCCTGCTGGTCATGGCCGCCGCGTCGCTGATGGCATTCGCCAGCAGCGCCTCTGCCGCACCCACCCTCACATCCCCGGCCGGGACCGAGTACACAGGAGAAATCCACGCTGTGCTTGAGGGTACGGCCCTGCTCAAAGCCGGTATCGAAGACACATGCACCGAATCGACAGTCAAGGGCACTGTTACCACGAACAACGAAACGCACGCTGCAGGAGCCCTTTCGGTATTGACGTTTGGTAATTGCACCAAGCCGGACACCGAAGTCCTCAAAGCAGGAAGCCTGACAATCAAGGATGACGAAGTCTTCGCCATCGGCAACGAAGTGAGGATCAAAGACACAATCCTCGGTATCACCTGCATCTATGGTGGCGGCGCATCCCCCGGGACGAAAATCGGGACACTGGATGACTCCACGGTAACGGGTAAAACAGCAACACTTACAGTCAACACGAGTGAATTGCCGAGGCTACCTGGCAGCAATGAAACCTTTTGCGCCAGTAAAGGCACTTGGACCGCCAATTACAGCATTACAACCCCGGACTCGCTGTTCATCACATAGGCGTGTGTGAGCAGCCCTTAGCAAGTCAGGGTTGACCTGCGTCAGGAACGGGCCACTCTAGAGTGGCCCGTTCCCCTATACACCGAGCAGAAACCCGCCCCGTTCCTTGACACGACTGCTCCGAGCTTTTATGGTGTCGCAAGGCGGCTCCATGATCTGGAGATGACAAGGGAGGATGTGAAGCCATGGGCAGGGGAAATGGGGGACAGACCTATCTCAGTATGAAGAGGGCCCTGGCAGTCGCAACGCTGTTGTTTTGCCAACTGACCCTCCTTGGACCCCTGAAGGCTCAGGCCGCAGTCGAACAGCACCTCTTCGACCCTACGCTCTCGCTGACCGGTGGCTGCAGCACCGACAAAAACGACGGAGTTCGCGATCCCTGGTGCCCCGGCCCACCTGGCCCCAGCGCGGCTTTCGAAAAGCCGAACATCGCGATCGACTGGTTCGGGGACATGTACGTGAGCAGCCACGCGGAAGAAGGGACGTGGCCGGGTCGGGTCGACGTGTTCAGCCCCAGCGGCCAGTTCATCACCGAGCTGCAGGTTCCAGGTGCGAGGTCACTGGCAGTTGACCCCAAAGGCAACCTCTACGTCAACCAACTACGAGGCGGTATCGACGAACTGCACCAGGTGACGCTATTCAGGCCGACCGGAACCTACGATCCGGTGGCGGGGGAGATCAGCTACGAAGACCCCGGGGAAATCATCATCGAGCACCAAGAACCCAACCCCATTCCTTGCGGCGAGCATATGGCGGGCGGATTCGTCGGCCTCGCGATCGAACCGGTGACCGAACACCTCTTCGTCAGCCCTGGGGGCGGTTGCGTGGGAGAATGGAGCTCGGCCGAAGAAGGGCCCGACCTGCTGGACTCGACGATCGGCAGCGGGATTCTGAAGGCGAACAAGTTCATTGCAGTCGACGCTGCCCACAACCGCATCTACGTCAGCGAGGGACGTGAAGGAGCGAGCAGCATCATCGAGGTGTTCGAACTGGCCGCACCGCACGCGCATCTCGGCATGATCGACGGTCACACCACTCCCAACGGCGGATTCCTCGCGCCGTTCGGTTACGACACGCTTGCGGTCGACGAAACGAGTGGCAACCTGATCGTCTCCGAGCTCAACGCGACTCCCCTGGTCTACGAATTCGGGCCGGGCCTCGACGCCAGCGAAGAATTGCTGAACATCTACGAAAACCCAGGCTTCAAAGCGCCGGGCTTCCCGTTACAGATCGCGGTCGACAACGCGGTCTTGAGTCCGAACCGGCGGACGTTCTATATAACCCCTGGCCCCGAAAAAGGAGTCCACCACACCTTCGCCTTCCGCTTCTCGACGGTCGGGCCGCCGGAAGTGAAATCCCCCAGCGTCTCCGGGATCACCGAAACCGAAGCGGTGCTGGGGGCTCAGA
>DASTGL010000322.1:0-2432 GCA_035719145.1 Solirubrobacterales bacterium | reverse complement strand
GACCCAGGGGTTGAGGTGCGAGATGAAGAGCTGGTTGCCGTTCAGCTTCGAGATTTCGCCGGCGCTAGGAACCGCTACGTGGAGGACGACGTCGGCGCCCCAGGCCTGCTCGGCCGAGCCGACTTCGGCGCCGGCCTCTTTGTAGGCCTCGTCGGTGTGGCCAGCGGCCTCTCCGGCCCCGGACTCGACGACCACGTCGACGTGCTCGTTTTTCTTCAGGGATTTGACAACGTCAGGAATGAGCGCGACCCGGCGCTCCCCCTCGGCGGTCTCTTTCGGCACTCCGATCTTCATGGCGCGGCGCGGGAGGATATGCGATCAGGCCAGGACGGCGTCAGGAGCCCTGCCGATTAGGCAGAAACGCCGGCTAGCGCAGCCAGGCGCTCCAGGGTGTGACGCTGCTCGCCCTGGTCGACGTGGACCGGCGAACAGATCAGCCGGTCGATGCCGGCGCCGCGGAAGCGCTCGACCCGCTCGGCGACTTCGGCCTCGGTCCCGACCAGCGAGGTCGCCTCGACGATCTCGTCCGGCATCGCCTCGAAGGCGCCGCCGCGGTCGCCGTCCTGGAAGCGCTGCTGGACCTCGTCGGCGACCTCGCCGAAGCCGAAGCGATGGGCGAGGTCGACGTAGAAGTTGGTTTTGCGGCTGCCCATGCCGCCGAAGTAGAGGACCAGCCCCGCCTTGACGACGTTCTTCGCCGCCTCGAGGTCGCCGTCGATCGCAACCTGCAGCGAGGGGCTGACCTCGAGGTCGGAGCGCTGCCGCCCGCCTTTGGCGAAGCCCGCCTCCAGGTGCTCGCCCCAGGTCTGCTCGAAGGCGTCGACGCTGAAGAAGATCGGGATCCAGCCGTCGCAGATCTCGGCTGCCATCTCGACCGATTTGCGCCCGATCGCGCCGACGAAGACGGGGATCTCGTTACGCAGCGGGTGGAAGTTCAGCTTCAGCGGCTTGCCCTCTCCGCCCGGCAGCGGCAGCGTGTAGTGCTCGCCCTGGTGGTCGACCGGGCCCTCGCGGGCGATGATCTCGCGCACCACTTCGATGTACT
This sequence comes from Solirubrobacterales bacterium, assembly GCA_035719145.1. Lineage (GTDB taxonomy): Bacteria > Actinomycetota > Thermoleophilia > Solirubrobacterales > 70-9 > VAYN01. Next base: position 1,387 of record DASTGL010000322.1, on the reverse strand, counting down.
CGCGGGTGCGGCCCCAGGGCTTGGCGTACGGCACCCCGTACCAGCCCTCGGAAACCTGCGGGCCGGAGGGGCCGAAGCCGAAGAGGAAGCGGCCGCCGGAGAGTTTGTCGATCGTCGCCCCGGCCATCGCCGCCGCCGCGGGCGGGCGCGCCGGCACCTGCATGATCGCGGCGCCGAGGTTGATCTTCTCGGTCCGCGCCGCCAGCCAGGCGAGCACGCTGACGACGTCGGAGCCGTAGGACTCCGCGGCCCAGACCGACTCGTAGCCCATTCCCTCGGCGGCGAGCACCAGCTCGGCGGCCTCCTCGCCGGCCGGTCCGATCCCCCAGTAACCGAGGTTGAGTCCGAGCTTCAGGCCCACAGTGCCTCCACCCTATTGAATAGGGGTCCTTATGGGTAACGGCCAACCCACCGTGGATCAGGGACTCTCCAGCAAGGAGGCGCAGTCGCGCCTGCGCAAGCTCGGGCCGCCGCCCGAAAACTCCTCGCGCTCGACCGCGAGCATCGTCGCCGGCAACGTCTTCACGCTCTTCAACGCGATCATCGGCGCCTTCTTCGTCCTCGACCTCGCGCTCGGGCTCTACGCCGACTCGATCTTCGGCCTGATCGCGGTGATCAACTCCTACATCGGGATCCGCCAGGAGCTGAAGGCGAAGAAGACGCTGGACGAGCTGGCGGTGCTGGTCGCCCCGCACGCCCGGGTCGTCCGCGACGGGCAGGTGGTCGAGCTGATCGCGACCGAGGTCGTCCCCGGCGACGTGATCGAGGTCGGGCCGGGCGATCAGCTGATCGCCGACGGCGAGGCGATCGCGTCTCGCGGGATGACGATGGACGAGTCGCTGCTGACCGGCGAGAGCGACGGGATCAGGAAGCAGGAGGGCGACCGCCTCCTCTCCGGCTCCTTCTGCGTCTCCGGCTCGGGCCACTACGTCGTCGACGCGGTGCGCGACGAGAGCTACGCGGGGAAAATCGCCGGCGAGGCGAAGACCTTCCGCCACCCCCCCTCGCCGCTGCAGGAGGAGGTCAACCGGGTGATCCTCGCCTCCACCTATGTGATGCTGCCGCTGGCGGCGCTGCTGGTCCTCAGCCTGAAGCTGCGGTCGGTCGGCCTCCACAGCGCCGCGCAGACCGCGACCGCCGGCCTGGTCACCCTGATCCCCGAGGGCCTGGTCCTGCTGATGAGCGTCACCTTCGCGGTCGCTGCGGTGCGGCTGGCCAAACGCGACACGCTGGTCCAGCAGATGAGCGCGACCGAGAGCCTCGCCGCGGTCGACACGATCTGCGTCGATAAGACCGGGACCCTGACCGCGGGCGAGCTGCGGCTGGCTGGGGTCGAGTACGCCGACGGGGTCGACCCCGACACCGGGGCGCAGGCGCTCGGGCGGTT
>DASTGL010000321.1:0-8964 GCA_035719145.1 Solirubrobacterales bacterium | reverse complement strand
TCGGCGCCGAGGTCTTCCACGCGCTGAAGAAGTCGCTGCACTCCCAGGGCCTCTCCACCGCCGGCGGCGACGAGGGCGGCTTCGCTCCCGACCTCGACTCAAACGAGGCGGCGCTGCAGGCGGTCCTGGCCGGGGTTGAGGCCGCCGGCTACGAGCCCGGCAAGGACGTCTTCATCGCCCTCGACCCCGCCACCAGCGAGGTCTTTGAGGGCGGCTCCTACAACCTCGAGCACGAGGGCCGCACCCTCTCCAGCGAGGAGATGGCGGATTACTGGGCGGACGCCTGCTCCCGCTACCCGATCGTCTCGATCGAGGACGGGATGGACGAGGAGGACTGGGACGGCTGGAAGCTCCTCACCGAGCGCCTCGGCGAGCGGGTCCAGCTGGTCGGCGACGACCTCTTCGTCACCAACCCCGAGCGGCTGCGCCGCGGCATCGACCTCGGCGTCGGCAACTCGATCCTCGTCAAGGTCAACCAGATCGGCACCCTCTCGGAGACCCTGGAAGCGATCCGGATGGCTCGCGAGGCGGGATATACGGCGGTGATCTCGCATCGCTCGGGCGAGACCGAGGACACCACCATCGCCGACCTCGCCGTCGCCACCGGGGCCGGCCAGATCAAGACCGGCGCCCCCTCGCGCTCCGACCGCGTCGCCAAGTACAACCGGCTGCTGCGGATCGAGGAGGAGCTGGGCTCGGCGGCCGAGTTCCCGGGCTTGAACGCGTTCGTCCAACGCCGCTCTTAATGCAGGAAAGCGGGACCCGGCCGCGTAGCTCCGGGTATGGCAGCCAGCGCTCACGCCGCCCGGCGCGCCTCGACCGCCCGCAGGCGGCCTGCCGCGCGCAAAGCCCGGCCGGCGGCTCGTCGCGGCCCCAGCCGGATCAAGTGGGACCGTCTCGGGCGCATCGCCCTCACCCTCGTCCTCGCCGCGATCCTCTACTCCTACCTGCACCCGACGATCTCCTTCTTCCAGACCTACACCGGCGCCAGCGCCGCCAAGGCCAAGCGCCACCAGCTGCTGGAGGAAAACCGGGCGCTGCACGAACGCATCAAGTCCTCCAAGGACCAGCTGGTGATCGAGCGGGAAGCCCGCGGCCAGGGCATGGTCGCCGAAGGCGAAACCCCCACGGTCGCCCGCGGTCTCGGCGGCTGACGCAGCGCCTGGGGGCACTTCATGGTTAGCGCTGCCTCCTACCTTGCGGGGGCTGTCCAGCTGGCGCTGGTCGTTGTGCCACTAGCTTTCTCTGCGTACCGCCTGAGGTGGAAGCTCTTACCGACTTGGCGCGGCGCCCCAGCGCGGCTGGTCGAGTCGATCGCCTTCGTCGCCCTCCTCATCTGGATCTCCGAGATCCTCGGCACCGTCGGCCTCTTTTACGCGGGAGCCTTGATCGCCGCTTCGGTTTTACTGGGTCTAGCCACCTGGTTCCTGCCGGGGGGTGGCACGGTAGAGGGGACCCCCCCTGAGGAAGCTTCAGCTACCGGAAGGGGGGGTGGGTCCCCTGCCGTGACAGGACCCGCTGGCCCAGAAACGCTCGTCTCGCTGCTCATCATGGCCGGGGTCATCGCGATCACGGTGTTCACCTGGGCCGTGACGACGAAGCACGCCCTCGATCGAGGGGTCTTCAACTTCGACAGCCTCTGGTACCACCTGCCTTTCGCGGTGGACATGGTGCAGACGCACTCCGTGGTGGGGATGCATCACGTCGAGACCGTCTTCACCAACTGGTTCTACCCGCAGAACTCGGAGCTGCTTCACGCCGTCGGGATCCTGCTCATCGGCAGGGACACCCTGAGTCTGTTCATGAACTTCGGCTGGCTGGCGATGGCCTTCCTGGCTGCCTACTGCGTAGGGAGGCCGTACGGAAGGGGAGCGGTGACCACGGTCGCCGCCGCGATCCTGCTCGCCTGCCACACCCTGGTGGTCCGGGACCCCGGCTCCGCCAAGAACGACCTAGCCGCCGCCGCCCTGCTGCTCGCCTCGATCGCGATCCTGGTCGAGGCCTGGAACGTCAATCGCGTGGTTCCTTTGTCGTCTATATCCGGACAAAGGAACCACGCGATGGAGAAGTGGGCCCTGGCGGCGGCTGGGGTTGCGGCGGGGCTGGCTGCTGGGACGCGGGTGACGGGGCTGGCGATGGCGGCGGCGCTTACGGTCGCTGTGGTGGTGCTGGCGCCTCGGGGGAGGCGCTCGGCGGGGTTCGGGTGGTGGTTCCTGCCGGCGCTGGCCGGCGGGGCGTTCTGGTACCTGCGGAACCTGGTGGTGGCGGGGAACCCGCTGCCGGAGGTCGAGAAGCTGGGGCCGATCTCGTTGCCGCACCCCGAGCGGCTGCAGGAAGGGCGGCCGGACTTCAGCATCGCCCACTACGCGACCGACACCGGCGTCTGGCGCCACTACTTCGCGCCCGGGCTGCACGAGGCGTTCGGGGCGCTTTGGCCCTTGGTCGTCTTCGGAGCCGTCGTGGCGGCGCTGCTGGCGCTCTTCCACGGGCGCGACCGGATCGTGCGCTGGATGGGGACGGTGGCTCTCTTCGGCCTCCTCGCCTACCTCTTCACCCCCCTCAGCGCCGCCGGGGCGGAGGGGGAACCGGTCGGCTTCGGGATCAACATCCGCTACGTGATCCCGGCCCTGCTGGCCGGCATCGTCCTCCTGCCGCTCGAGCGCTGGTTCGACCCCCCCGAACTGCATCAAATTCTCTCTCCGGCAGAGAGAAAATTTGATGCAGTTCGGTCATACGGGCTGATGGCGGTGCTCGTCCTCGTCTTCCTGGCGACCAACCGCCCTGACGACGCGCTTCACGATCCCGCACGCGTCTTTGCGCTCGCCTTCGTGATCGTCGCCGTGGCGCTGCCGGCGCTGATCTTCTACGCGCGCTCCCGCGGTGCCGGCGCGACGTCGCTCATGGTGGCCGCCGGCGCGCTGCTGCTCGTCGTGATGGCGATCGGCTACCCGTTGCAGCGCCACTACCTCGAGGGCCGATATGCGAACACCGGCTCGAAGGAAGAACAGATCCCCGGCATGGACCTGAACAAGGCCTACCGCTGGGCTCGCGGCGTCGAGGGCGCCCGCATCGGCCTCGTCGGCACCACCGCCGGCTTCGCCGGCTACGGCTTCTACGGCACCGACCTCACCAACCGCGTCGTCTACCTCGGCGCAGACGGCCCCCACGGCGCTTACAACGCGATCGGGACCTGCGCCGCCTTCCGCGCCGCCGTCAACGAATCCGATCTCGACTACCTCGTCACCGCCCCCTTCCTCAACTTCCTCCACCCGGGCAGCCCGCTCCGCTCACCCGAGGCCCGCTGGCTCCGCGGCGAGAGCGCGGTGACGCCGATCCTCCGCGAAGGTCAGGTGACCGTCTGGAAGGTCCGGGGGCGGCTGGACCCCGGCGCCTGCGGCTCGCAGAACGCCCCCCTGCGCGAAATCCCGAACACGCCCGGCGCCTGATTGCCCGCGCTGGGGGAGGGGTAATCTCGGCCAATGGCCTACCCGCTCGACAACGCGCTCTTCCAGTGGGAGTCGGGGAAACGGCGGCTGGAGGAGATCTCCGAGCCGCGCGAGCGGCGCCTGGCCGACCGCGTGGTCGACGCGATCCGCGTCGAGCTGCGCCGCCGGATCGGCCCCACCTTCAGCGCCGAGGAACTGGCCGATCTCTACAGCAAGGGCACGGACTGGTGCCAGCAGGTGGCGATCGACGTCGCTCCGCTGATGGAGGGGGAGGCGCAGTCGCTCGGCGACGCCGCCTTCTGGCTATATCTGCGCGGCGCGACGGACTTCGCCGGCGGCAGGAAGCTGGAGGTCTGAGCTACTCGTCCGAGTCGTCGGACTCGGAGTCAGAGCCGCCGTCGTTGCCGGCGGGCTCGCCGGCGCGGCGGATGACGATCTGGTCGGCCTCGATGCGGACGGTGAGTTCGCGCTTGCCGGCCCAGTTCTCCTTGTAGACCGGGTTGTCCTTGATCGCGGCGTCGAGCCAGAGGCCGTAGCCGTCCTCGTCGCCGTGGTCGAAGGTCGCCTCGATCTCTTTGCGGCGACCGCGCCCGCCGCGGCGTCCGCGCCGGCGACGGCGGCGGCGACCGGCTCCTGAGCCGGGCTCGCCCTCGGAAGGCTCCTCGCGCTCCTCGTCCTCGTCGCCCTCGGGCTCCTCGGCCTTTTCGGCCTCTTCGGCCTCGGTCGCGGCCTCGATCTCAGCTTCGATCTCGTCGCGGAGGTCGATTTCGCTGGCGCCGGCGCTCTCGTCGTCGGGCGAGAGGTCGTACTGCTTGCGGAACTCGCGCAGCTCGCTGGCGGTGATCTCCAGCTGGTGGGCGATCCACGCATCGGTCCGCCCCTGGTGGACCCAGGCGCGGATCTGGTTCAGCTGCGGCTTCAGCGAGCGTCGAGCCATCGGCGCGCGAGTCTATTGAAGGAGGGCATCGGGCTGCGTAGTGAGAGGCGGGGCCTAGGCCATCAAGAAGGAGAGCGCCTCGAACATGGCCAGCACGACGACGATCACCGTCGCCGTCAGGCAGACCGCGAGAACGCTGAAGCGGACCTTGCCCTCTTGCTCGACGCGGTTGATTTTCCGCGCCCGCGAGCGGTTGGCGGCGCGGCGGCGCAGCTGCTCGCGCCGGCGGCGCTCGAGGTAGGTCTCCTGCTCGAAGGCGGTCTCGAACTGGGAGATGCTCTGTCGCATTCTCATAACGAATCGATCCCGGCGGTCATTGGGGTGACCCGGAACCAGCGGGCACCGTAGCAAAAGATCTTGCACGGCTCACGATTCGCTCACAATTCAGCAGGCTCCCCAGAGGCCGCGCCCGGCCCGCGCCGCCGCGGTCTGAAGCCGTTTGAAGCGCCCTGCGAGGCGGTCGTTAGGCGGGATCGTCAGGGTGCGGGCGAGGCCGCGCCGGGCCAGCTCGGCGTTGACGAAGCGGTCGCCGAGGTAGACGTAGGCGAGCAGCCGCCCGTAGACGTCCCGGCGCTCGACCCCGAAGACGAGCCGCACCCGCCGCTGGGTGACAAGCCGTGCGTTGAAGCGGTGCGCGCGCGGGCCGAAGCACTGGACCGGCGTGTCCGGCTTGACCGTCTCCGGGGTGTCGATGCCGATGTAGCGGACGTCCTCGCGATCGCCGCCGAGCCGCACTTCGATCGTGTCGCCGTCGACGGCCCGCAGCACGTAGGCGACGGCGCTGCGCGGCGGCGGGTCGCCGAGGCGCACGTGTTCCCACGGACGCGCCAGCACCACCGCCACCGCGACCAGCAGCACCGCGCTCCCATAGCCACGAAAAAGGCCCACCCCCGCTCAAGGCTGGGATGAGCCCAAGTTCGCCCCCTCTACCGGGGTGTTCCGGTCATTTCTTCCGCTATCCGGAGGAAATGACCGGAGCGCTCGCGCTACGGGGTACGCCGCACGTTGGAGAGGAGCGTGTCTTTGATCTGCTCGACGATGGCGGCCGCCTCGTTCCACTCGCGCTGCCAGACGTTGCGGCCGAAGATGACGCCGGAGCCGCCGGCCGCCATCACGTCGCGGGTGTTCTGCAGGACCGTCTCGTCATCGGTCTTCGAGCCGCCGGAGAGGACGACGAGGGCGCGGCCGGCCGATTCGACGCACTGGCGGATCGCCTCGGTCTGGTCGACTTCCATCTCGTTGTAAGGCGCCGGGGCATCCTTGTCCTTGCCCGCATCGATCTTCGGCATGTTGAGCTTGACCACGTCGGCGCCCATCTCCATCGCCATCCGGGCGGCGTAGTCGATCGCGTAGAAGCTGTTCTGGCCGCCCTTGGCCTCGACCGCTTCGCCGCGCGGGTAGCTCCAGACGACGAGCGGCATCCCGAAGCGGTCGCATTCCTCGCGGACGCGGCGCAGCTGGGCGAGGTCCTCGTCCTGGCGCGGCGAGCCGACGTAGAGCGTGTAGCCGATCGCGTCGGCGCCGAGGCGGACGCCGTCCTCGACGCTGGCGTTGCAGCTCGAGAAGGCCTTGGCGGAGGAGGGGAGGTCGGTCTTGCCGTTGACCTTGAGGATCAGCGGCACCCGGCCGGCGTAGTCGGGGTAGTACTTCTCCGCCATCCCGATCTGGCAGGCGAGGGCCGAGTAGCCGGCCTCGGCGGCGAGCCGGAACTGGTAGTCGGGGTCCTTGGAGGCGGGGTTGGGGAAGAAGTCCCGCGGGCCGTGCTCGATCCCCTGGTCGATCGGCAGCAGCATCAGGGTCCCGTTGCCCGGGCCGAACTCGAACAGAAGGCGGTGCAGGCGGGCGCGTTTGCCCGGCGGCAGGACCTCCAGCAGCGATTTCTGCTCGGTCAGACTCTTCAACTCCACGTGATTTCCTCCTCGAAGACGGGTGTCTGGGGAGTATGTCATCGGCGGCGCCGGGCGCGCACCCAAATCCCGGCCGAACGCGCACTCCAAGGGGAACTGAGCGCCTGCGGGTATCCTCGGGTTCATGAGCGAGACTGAGCTCAGCGTCATTTGCAAGAACTGCGGCAGCGAGGTCAGTCCCTACGTAACCGAGTGCCCCTACTGCGGCGCGAGGCTGCGCAAGCGGGCGCCGAAGCTGGAGCGGCGCGGCGACGGGCTGGAGGCCCAGCAGCCGCGGCGCAAGCGACGTCGCCGCCGGATGCCGCGCCCAGGGCGGCCGAGCTTCGCGGTCTCCACCGACCGGCCCTACGCGACGATCGCAATCGTCCTCGTCTCGGCTGCCCTGCTGCTGGTCCAGAAGGCGAGCGGCGACGCGCTCTCGACCTTCGGCGGCCTCGTCGTCCCGCTCGAAGACCAGTGGTGGCGGGTCCTGACCGCGCCCTTCGCCTACATCGACGTCGGCTACCTCTTCGTCGTCGCGATCGGGCTGGCGATCTTCGGGACCGGGCTGGAGCGCCGGCTCGGGACCCTGCGGACCGCCGTCCTGCTGATCGCCTGCGGGGCGCTGGGGATGCTGGCCGCGAGCGTCGTCGCCAACGCGCAGGACGACTTCACCGTCGTCTCCGGCGGCAACGGGATGGCGCTCGGCGCCGTCGCCGCCTGGTTCACGATCCGCCGCGCCGAAGTCCAGGGGGCGATCGGCGAGGACTACGACGCGATCGGGGTCGCGGTCGCCGCCGTCGTCCTGATCGCGCTGCCGCTCTTCGCCCCGACCGCGGACTTCGTCGCCGGCCTGGTCGGCGGCGCCGTCGGCGCCCTCGCCGGCCTAGCCGCCTCAGCCCTCCACCACGAGGATTAGCCACCCTGGCGGCGCCTGGCACTGCGCATCTCTGCGTCCTCGGGCTTTCCTTTGCCACCAGCAAAGGCGGCGCCCTGCGTCCTTGACCTGCTTGGCCAGTCGCCGCCAGGTTAGGCTCTCGGGGTGCCCGACCAGCAGGAGTTGGAGGCCGCGATCGAGCGGCTGATGGAGCCGGAGCGGTTCGGTGAGGCGGAGCGGATCGTTGCCCAGGCGGCGCCGCAGCTGCAGAAGGTGCTTGCCGCCGCGCTCGCCGAGGGCGGCTGGTTCAGCGAGCCGCACGAGGCGGAGACGCTGAAGGCCGCGACCGTCCCCGACCCCGAGGAGCGGCTCGCCGCGGTCCGCGCCCTGCTTGCCGAGGAGGCGCGGATGGGGATGATGGTTGGGGTCGCGGTCGGCTGGGCACTGAAGGAAGAGCTGACTTCAGCCAAGAGAACCGAACCCGGAGGAGAGAGCTGAGATGGAGATCAAGTACCACGGGCATTCCTGCTTCGAGCTGAGCGAGGGGGAGACGACCGTCCTCGTCGATCCGTTCCTCAAACCGAACAACCCCACGGCCGTCCACACCGGCGAGGAAGTCGAGCCGACCCACATCGCGATCACCCACGGGCACGCCGACCACATGGCCGATGCGGTCCCGGTCGCCAAGCGCACCGGTGCCCACTGCGTCGCGATCGTCGAGCTGGCGGAATGGCTGAAGGCGAGGGGGATCGAGGAGGTCAGCGACCCCAACCTCGGCGGCACGGTGGAGTTCGACTGGGGCTGGATCAAGCTCGTCCCCGCCTGGCACACCAGCACCCTCCCGGGCCACGAAGAGCAGCTGTTCAGCGCCGAGCACGGGACCGCGATCGGCACCGCCACCGGGCTGCTGATCAACATCGGGGGCAAGACCGTCTACCACGCCGGCGACACCTGCCTGTTCAGCGACATGAAGCTGATCGCCGAACGCAACCCGATCGATATCGCCCTGCTTCCGATCGGCGGCCACTACACGATGGACCGCCACGACGGCGTCGTCGCCTGCGAGTTCGTCGGCGCCGGCACGGTGATCCCGATCCACTACAACACCTTCCCGGCGATCGAGATCGACGTCGAGGCTTTCAAGAGCGACGTCGAGTCGCAGACCTCCTCGCAGGTCGTCGTCCTCAAGCCGGGCGAGGCGCACACGGCCTGAGCGGCCGGTGCGTCCGCAGCGGCGCTACGGGCCTTCGGCGACCGGCGGCAGTTCGACCGGCGGCGGGGCCGATTCTTCGGCCGGCGCCGCTTCTTCGGCCGGCGGAGGCGGCGGCGTGCTTGCCGTCGCCGGAGCGGGTTCGCTCGCGGCCGGGGGCGGGGTGGTGGTAACGACTACGACCCCGGTGCCGCCGTGGGCGCCGGGGGTTTCTCCGGAAGGCTTGGCGGTACCGATCGCGCCGGTCTTCGGGTCGCCGATCGTGACTTCGCCTTCGGCGGCGGACTGGTCGGCGGCTTCTTCGTCCTCGGTAGCGGCGGGGGTCGGCTCGTCGGTCGGTTCCGCGACGGGCGCTTCGGCTTCGGCTTCGGCCGGCGCGGGCAGCGGCGTGTTTTCGACCGGTTCGGCCTCCTGGACGGGGGCGACGGCGACCGGGGCGGCGGCGCCCTTGCTGATTGCCGGAGTCGCTTCGGCCGGGTTGTAGCCGGCGGTCGCGCTGGCCGTCTTCGGGGCCGGAGTCACTGGGGTGGAGTTCGTCGTTTCCTTGACCTCGACGGCGCCCGCGGTGAGCAGCGCCGCGGTGACGACGCCGGCGGCCGCCTTGGTGC
>DASTGL010000320.1:0-8440 GCA_035719145.1 Solirubrobacterales bacterium | reverse complement strand
GGATATCGGGCGAGAGGCCCAGGTCTTTGAATGCGGTCATGGAGGAGGGGTCGAGATGGTCGCAGGCGCGAGCGGGCGCCGGCGCATCGCATCGATCCTACGGATACTGTTCGGCGCATGTCGCTGACCGTCGTCGGCTCGATCGCGTTCGACGCGGTCAAGACTCCCTTCGGAGAGCGCGAGCGGATGCTCGGCGGCGCCGCCGTGCACTTTTCGCTCGCCGCCCGCTTCTTCACCGAGGTGCGGCCGGTCGGCCCGGTCGGCGACGACTTCGGCGCCGAGCAGTTCGAGGTCCTGGAAGGGCGCGGGATCGTCTGCGACGACATCGAGCGGGTGCAGGGCGGCAAGAGCTTCTTCTGGCGCGGCCGCTACGAGTACGACCTCAACGTCGCCCACACCGAGGACACCCAGCTCGGCGTCTTCGCCGAGTTCGAGCCGAAGCTCTCCGAGGCCTCGCAGAACGCCGACACCCTCTTCCTCGCCAACATCCAGCCCGACCTCCAGCGCCAGGTCCGCGCCCAGTGCGAGGCGGCCCGGCTCAGCGGCCTCGACTCGATGAACCTCTGGATCGAGACCGCCAAGGACTCGCTGACGGCGGCGATCGCCGAGGTCGACTGCCTGGTCGTCAACGACGCCGAGATCCGCCAGCTGACCGGTGAGTCGAACCTCGCCCGCGCCGCCCGCGCGGTGATGGCGATGGGGCCGCGGGCGGTGATCGCCAAGCAGGGCGAGTACGGGGCCGCGCTCTTCACCGAAGGCGGCTTCTTCGCCCTGCCGGGCTTCCCGCTCGAGGACGTGCGCGACCCGACCGGGGCCGGCGACAGCTTCGCCGGCGGCTTCTTCGGCTACCTCGACGGCGTCGGCGGCGAGCTCACGGACGCCGAGCTGCGGCGGGCGATGGGCTACGGCACCGTCCTCGCCTCCTTCAACGTCGAGGAGTTCGGGACCGAGCGCGTCTCGCGGCTGACCCGCGAGGAGATCGACGAGCGCTTCGAACACCTGCGCGGGATGACCCAGTTCGAGGGTACGGGCGTGCGCAGCGCTTGAACCGCGGTACCGCTCAGCGCACATCTCGGTAACAGGGCGAAAAGGGCGAACTGCGATACTTCGTCCCTCCGAACGACCCAGTCACCAAGGAGGGGCGATGGCCACCGAGCAGCAGACGCAGGACCCGACCGCCGACAACGCCAACGCCTCCTCGGACTCCGGTGCCGGCGGCAAGGACTCGCTGACGGTCACCGACAACCGCACCGGCAAGACCTACGAGCTGCCGATCTCTGACGGCACGGTGCGGGCGATGGACCTGCGCCAGATCAAAGTCGACGAGGACGAATTCGGGATGCTGGCCTACGACCCGGCGTTCACCAACACCGCCTCCTGCCGATCCGCCGTCACCTACATCGACGGCGAGGCCGGGATCCTCGAACACCGCGGCTACTCGATCGAGCAGCTCTGCGAGAAGTCGACCTTTCTCGAGGTCGCCTACCTGCTGATCTTCGGCGAGCTGCCGACGGCGCCCCAGCTCGAGCGCTGGACCTTCGACATCACCCACCACACCTTCGTCCACGAGGACCTCAAGCACTTCTTCGAGGGCTTCCGCTACGACGCCCACCCGATGGGGATGCTGCTCTCCGGAGTCGGCGCGCTCTCGACCTTCTACCCCGACGCGAAGCAGATCGGCGACCCCGAAGAGCGCTACATGGCTGCCGTGCGGCTGATCGCCAAGGTGCCGACCCTGGCCGCCTTCTCCTACCGCCACAACATGGGCCTGCCCTACGTCTATCCCGACAACGAGCTCAACTACGCCCAGAACTTCCTCTCGATGATGTTCAAGAAGACCGAGGACCGGCACATCCCCAAGGACGCGCTGACCAAAGTCCTCGACGTCCTCTTCATCCTCCACGCCGACCACGAACAGAACTGCTCGACCAACGCGGTGCGCGGGGTCGGCTCCTCCGACGTCGACCCCTACTCGGCGGTCGCGGCGGGGGTGGCGGCGCTCTACGGGCCGCTGCACGGCGGCGCCAACGAGGCGGTCCTGAAGATGCTGCGGCGGATCGAGTCGCCGGAGAACATCCCCGACTTCCTCGAGCGGGTGAAGCAGCGCGAGGAGAAACTGATGGGCTTCGGCCACCGGGTCTACAAGAACTACGACCCGCGGGCGCGGATCATCCAGCAGTACATCGAGCCGGTCTTCGAGGCGACCGAGTACAGCCCGCTGGTCGAGATCGCGCGCGAGCTGGAGAAACGCGCCCTCGACGACGACTACTTCCACGAGCGCAAGCTCTACCCGAACGTCGACTTCTACTCCGGGATCGTCTACGAGGCGATGGGGATCCCGACCGAGATGTTCACGGTCATCTTCGCGATCCCCCGCACCGCCGGCTGGGTCGCCCAGTGGATGGAGATGCAGGAAGACCCGGAGAAGAAAATCGCCCGGCCGCGGCAGATCTACACCGGCGAGCGCGAGCTTGAGTACGTGGCGATCGACGACCGCGAGGGGCCGGAGAAAATCGTCGGGCCGCCGGCGCGGCGCCCGAAACGGCCGCGGCGCGGGGCCTGACGCGCGCGGTGCGCCTTTTGGGCGCATAGCGCCCATAAAGAACACCGTTGAGGCGAACATCCGGGTCCGCCTCGCCTCCGTAAGGGAAAAGAAAGGAATCCCTATCTAAGGAGGTCCGATGCTCAAGCGAATGCTGGCAACCATCGCCGCGGTGCTGGTGGTCGCGGTCCCCGCAAGCAGCGCTGCCGCCGCAGCTCCGAGCAAGAACATCGTCGAAACGGCAGCCGGCGCGCCGCAGTTCTCGACCCTCGTCTCGCTGGTGAAGAAGGCGGGCCTGGTCGGCGTCCTCTCCGGCAAGACGAACTACACCGTCTTCGCACCGACCAACGCCGCCTTCAAAAAGGTGCCGAAGAAGACCCTGAACGAACTCGCCGCTGACAAGGCGATGCTGAAGAAGGTCCTGCTCTACCACGTGCTGCCGGGCAAGGTGCCGGCGAGCAAGGTCCTGAAGACGAAGTCGGCGAAGACCGTCGAGGGTTCGAAGGTGACCTTCTCGGTCCGCGGCAGCAGTGCCTTCGTCAACGAATCGAAGATCATCAAAACCGATATCCGCTGCAGCAACGGGATCATCCACGCGATCAACGCGGTCCTGCTCCCGCCGGGGAGCTGACGCTGGTGAGGGGGCGGGTATCCCCCTCCAGACACCACTCGCCAATGGCTCGTGGTTGAGTGTCTGGAGGGGGACACCCGCCCCCCGCTGCCATCGCATTTAGGCTGACGTTTGTGTCTCGTTGGAAGCTGACCGTCCGGCATGGCTCGGACGTCGATCACGCGCAGTTCGATGACCTAGACGAGGCGGTCGCGGCGATGCGCGAGCGGGCGTTGGCGATCCGCAGCGAGGGCCCGGCGCGGCCCGTCCGCTCCCTCCGGGACTTCGAGCCGGACGACCAGGTACTGGCGCGGCTGCAGCTGAGCGGCGGGCGCCTGTTCAGGAAGTCGGTGGCGGGGGTGGACGTGCGGGGGGACGGGGCGTTCGTGCCGTTTAAGGGCGGGGTGGTGCGGGAGGAGCTCGATCCGACCGACCACGACACGCCGTTTGACGTCGTGCGCGAGACTCTGCAGGCAGAGGGACGATGAGCCAGGCCGATACCGAGATCCCGAAAGGCAGCTACGCCGCCGGCGAGCGGGTGAAGCTGCCCGCAGGCGCCGAACCGCCCTTCACCGTCTTCATCAACGGGATCGAGCAGCCGAAGGGCAGCTACCGGATCGAAGGGGGCGAGATCGTCTTCGGCCGCCCGATCGTCAAGGAGAAGGTCGGCACCGGGCGCTGGCTGGCGATGTACCTGGGGATCTTCGGCACCTACCGCAAGAACGAGACGATCGACCTCCAGTTCAGCAAGGGGGGCAAGGTCGAACTCCGCTCCGACCTGCCTGTCATCCCCTACGCCGAGGGCGAGGGGCCGGAGGCCTAAGGCCATGGATATCGGCTTCCTCCTCCTCTGCGACTACAGCGAGGCCGTCAACGGCAAGCTCTACCTGACCGGCGGCGGCTGGAACGTCCTCCGCCTCCCCGAGCTGCCGGCCGAGTGGTCCTTCTCGATCGGGCTAGGCATCGACATCGCCTGGCACGAGACCAACAACCCCCACGAGCTAGTCGTCACCGTCCAGGACCCCGACGGCCACGAGCTAGGCGAGGGCCTCACCGCCAACTTCGAGACCGGCCGCCCCCCAGGCCTACCCGAAGGCCAGGAGCAACGCCTGGTCATGTCGATAGCCGCCACCGCCACCTTCGCCACCCCCGGCCCCCACGCCGCTGTAGTCCAGGTCAACGGCGAGGAGATAGGCCGCGCCCGCTTCTACCTGATGGAGGAAGGCGCCGACGAGGTCGGACTGGCCTAGCTCGTTGCGCTAGTTGAAGACGTAGAGCAGCAGGAAGGCGATGATCGCGAAGGCGGCGCCGGCGGCTTGGATGCCGCGGTCGCCGGCGATGATGCCGGACATCGAGCGGTCGTCGTTGCGGTCGTAGATCAGGTAGAGGTAGCGGAAGATGCCGTAGACGACGGGCGGGATGGTGAGCATCATCTTGCTGCCGATGATCGGCGAGTTGACGGTGTAGATCGCGTAGCTGATCACGGTGCCGGTCGTGACCATCGAGACCATCTGGTCGAGGAAGGGCAGCGAGTAGTGCTCTAGGACGGGTCTGGTCGAGGTGCCCTCGTGCAGCTCCGATACCGCCTCCTGGCGGCGCTTGGTGAAGCCGAGGAAGGCGGCGAGCATGCCGGTGCAGAGGATCAGCCACTCGGAGGCGTGGGCGTCGACGGCGCTGGCGCCGGCGGCGACGCGGAGGATGAAGAGGCCCGCCAGGGTCATCACGTCGACGATCACGATCTGCTTGAGCCCGAGGCTGTAGGCAACCTGGGCGATCCCGTAGCCGATGACCATCAGGCCGACCTGCCAGTTGACGGTGAAGGCGATCGCGATCGCGACGACGGCGAGCGCCGGGGCGATCGCTTTCGCCGCGCTCTCGGAGAGCTCGCGCGCGGCGAGCGGGCGGTAGCGCTTCTTCGGGTGCTTGCGATCGAGCTCGACGTCGATCAGGTCGTTGACGAAGTAGCCGGCGCTGGAGATCAGGCAGAAGGCGACGAAGGTGACGAAGGCCTCGAAGACGTCGTGGGACTGGTTGAACTTGCCGGAGAAGAGCAGACCGGCGAAGACGAAGACGTTTTTGATCCACTCCTTCGGCCGGCCCGTCTTGATCGCCGCCCGCAGCGGCGAGCGGCGCGGCACCACTTCGCCCGTATCGGGCTCGTGCGACTGCGTCGGCTCTGCCGGCACGGTGGGCTGTTCGGAGGTGATCGTTTCCATCGAAAGACGCGGCGGCTCAGGCACCTTCACCAGCTACCCGGCCAGGCAATGAAGTCGCGAAAGGGTAGCGCCGAGGCAGTCAATCCTCGCGCTCGCTGCTGCGCTGGGCGGCGCGGAACGCTTCCAGTACCTCCGTCTCCGACATGCGTTCACGCTCAGGCAGCGTAGAGACGAATTCGCTCAGGGCAAGGCCTTCGACGAGGTTCACCGCAAGCGGTCGACGGGTGTCTTCGCGCACTCGACGTAGGCGCGCTTCCTCGTCCCTGGGCCCCTTGCGTTTCGGGTTGGACTGCTCAGATGACATGTACAAAGGGTAATCAGGCTTTCGCCGATGACGGCAGGGTGATGGTGAAGCGGGCGCCGCCGGTCGGTTGGTTCTCGACGGTAGCGGAGCCGCCCATGGCGGCGGATAGCTCGGAGACGATCGCTAGGCCTAGGCCGGCGCCGTCGGGGGAGTTGCGGCCGACGCGGGAGCGGAGGTGGAAGCGCTCGAAGGCTCGGGGCAGCTCCTCCGGCGGGATGCCGGGGCCTTCGTCGGCGACCTGGACTTGGCCGTCGGCGACCGCGATCGCGACGGTGCCGCCGCGGGGGCTGACCCGGATCGCGTTGTCGAGGAGGTTCGAGATCGCCTGCAGGACCCGGCCTTGGTCGGCTTCGGCACTGCCGGCGCCCTCGACCCGTACCTCGACCCCGGCCTCGGCGGCGCGCGGGCGCAGCCGTTCCTCCGCCTCGCGCGCGACCACGCCGAGGTCGACCGGCTCGCACCGCACCTCCAGCACCCCCTGCCGCAGCCGCGCCAGCGCCAGCAGGTCGCCGACCAGCCGTTCGAGTCGGATCGCCTCGCGGCCGATCACCGCCGCGGCCTGCGCAGGCTCCAGCGTCCCGTCCTCGATCCCCTCGGCGTAGCCGCGGACGGAGGTGAGGGGGGTGCGGAGGTCGTGGGAGACCGAGAGCAGCACCCCGCGCTCGGCGTCGCGGGCGAGCAGCAGCTGCTCGGACATTCCGTTGAAGGCGACCGCGAGGTCGTCGAGCTCCTCGGTCCGCTCCCGCGGCACCGGCTCCGGCCGCCGCCCCGCCGCCAGCTCGCCGGCGGCAGCTCCGAGGCGACGCAGTGGCTCGGTCAGGCGACGGGCGAGCAGAGCGGCGATCGCCGCCGCGAGCAGCGCCGCCACCCCGCTGGCGATCAGCAGCGCCGAGAGGTAGCGGCTGAAGTCGCCGCCGGAGACGACGTCGGGCCGGGTGACGAGGACGATCGAGCGACCGACCCGCTGCGCCGCGTAGATCTGGCTGCTGCCGGCGATCTCGGCGGTTCCGGTGGCGGACC
The DNA here is from genome assembly GCA_035719145.1 of Solirubrobacterales bacterium. Classification (GTDB taxonomy): domain Bacteria; phylum Actinomycetota; class Thermoleophilia; order Solirubrobacterales; family 70-9; genus VAYN01. The sequence goes on along the minus strand of DASTGL010000320.1, from coordinate 1,748 downwards.
CGTCCTGCCGCAGCGCCGCAGTTGCCGTCGCGGGCAGCTCCCTCCTCGCCGCCCCCAGGCTGAGAATCGCGACCGGGGTCTCCCCCTCTTTTCCCCCTCCGACGTTGAAGACCGCGCCGCCCGCCGGAGGTGGCGGAGGCGTACCTCCGGGAGTGATGGGTGCCGGATGGACCTGCAGTTGCCGGGTGCTGGCGCCGGGCAGGCGCCGCAGCTGAGTCGCGAAGGCTTCTGCCTGCGCCTCGACGTCGGCCTGGATCGTGTCCCGCACCGCGCTCTTCGTCAGCACCACCCCGAGCGCCAGGGAAGCCCCTACCGCCACGAGCACCGCGCCGAGGATCGCAATGAAGAGTCGCGTGCGAAGGGAGCGCATCAGGCCGCGAGCTTGTAGCCGGCGCCGCGCACCGTCTGGACGAGGTCCGGCCGCCCGAGCTTCGCCCGCAGCTGGGCGACGTGCACGTCGACGGTCCGCGTGCCGCCGGGGAACTCGCCCTGCCAGGCCAGCTCAAGGAGGCGCTCGCGACTGAGGACGGCGCCCGGATGGGCCAGCAGAGCCGCCAGCAGCTCGAACTCGCGGCTGGTCAGATCCACCGGCTCGCCTCCGACGGTGACGGTGCGCGAGCGACGGTCGAGCTGCACGTCACCGGCGGCAAGCGCGTCGACGGCGGCGGCGCCGTCGCGAGCTCGGCGCAAAATCGCCTTCACCCGCGCCACCAGTTCCCGCGGCGAGAACGGCTTGACGACGTAGTCGTCGGCGCCGGCTTCGAGGCCGGCGACGCGGTCGACCTCGTCTTCGCGGGCGCTGAGGATGAGGATCGGGACGCTGGTGCGGGCGCGCAGGCGGCGGCAGACCTCGAAGCCGTCGATCCCGGGCAGGCCGAGGTCGAGGATCACCAGCCGCACCGGATGGCGCGAGAGCTCGCCCAGCGCCTGCTCGCCGCTGCTCGCCCAGACGGCTTCGAAGCCCTCGCGGCGCAGGTAGTCGCGCAGCAGCTCGGCGATCGCCTGCTCGTCCTCGACGATGAGGATCGCTCCCTTCATGGTCCTAGTCTCGCGGCCCGCCGCGACGGAGCGGGGCGGTCTCCCCCGCCGACCCCGCCGCCGCAGCCGCTCAGCCTTCCGAGCGGTGGATGCTGAACTGGGCGCCCGCGGGCGGTGGCGGCATCGTCCGGGAACGGAAGGCGCTGACCACGTCGCCCTTCTTGGGCAGCACCATGATCGCCTTCGCCGCCTCGCCATCCGGGGCGGTGACGCTTACCTCCTGCCCCGCCTGGAGGTCGTCGATGGTGGTTTCCTCGCCGGGCTTGCCGAGCACGTCGGTTTCGTCGTCGACACCGATCGTGACTTCGTTGCCGTCGTTCTCGGTCAGGGTGATCGAGCTCGCGTCGGCGCTCTTCACCTTGCCCTGGTCGATGCGGACGACTTCGCTGTCGCCTTCCTTGTTGCGGACGTGAAGCTCCGCGTAGGTGAGGCCTTGCATGCCGATCCCGAGCATCGGCGGCGGGCCGGGCGGATGCTGGGTGGGGTCCTGGCTTTCACCGCCCGAGCCTCCCTGGGCGGCGGCGACGCCGCCGACGGTCAGAGCCGCGGCGACGGCGATCATCGCGATCGCCCTGAGGTGTTTTCGTGCTGCTTGGAACATCGGAACCTCCTTCGTAGTTGCTGACGGTTCCGATCCTGCGGCCGCCGCGTTCGGCCGCGGTCAGGCGCATGTAAGGGGTGCGTAAGGCCGGCGTTCGTCCTTTATGCCC
>DASTGL010000319.1:0-11031 GCA_035719145.1 Solirubrobacterales bacterium | reverse complement strand
GCAGTAGTTCCGTAGGCTGCCGCCCGATGCTCGTCCTGCTGCCGCCTTCGGAAGGGAAGACCGCGCCGGAGTCGGGCGAGCCGGTTGACCTCGATTCGCTCGTTTTCGCGGAGGAGGTGAGTGAGAAGCGGGAGCAGGTGCTGGATGCGCTCGACCCGGGGCTGCGAAAGGCGCCGGCGGCGCCCGCCGCCGAGGTCTACACGGGCGTCCTCTTCAAACGGCTGGAGCTGCCCCGGCTGCCGATGAAGGCGCGGCGGCGGGTGCTGATCGCCAGTGCGCTGTGGGGCGTGGTGCGGCCGGACGATCGGATACCGCGCTACAAGCTGCCGCCGAAGCAGAAACTCGACGGGATCGGGTCGCTGGCCAAGTTCTGGCGCCCTGTCCTCGCCGAGGCACTGCCGGACAAGGAGGGCGAACTGATCGTCGACATGCGCTCCGGGGCCTACTCGGCGATGTGGAAGCCGAGGCGGGCGACGCTGCTGCCGGTGCGCGCCTTCACCGAGAGCGACGGCGAGCGCAAGGCGGTCTCGCACATGGCGAAGGCGGTGCGCGGCGACGTGGCGCGAGCCCTGCTCGAGGCGAAGAAAGCCCCTGCCGATCCCGAGGTTGCGGCCGCGATCACCGAAGCGGCCGGCTTTACCGTCGAGGTGAACGACGGCACGCTCGACGTGATCGTCTGAACCTCTGCCGACGGGACGAAAACGGGCCTATATAGACCGTTTTCGTCCCGTCGGCAGCTGAATTGGCGGCCAGGCCTGGGGATCGGCGAGGTTTAGTTGCGGAAGCGTGTGGACGGGGGCGTTTCCGAGGTTCGCGATCGTCTTGTGGTTGTCGCGCTCGATCTCGCTCGGCTCCTCGGGCCAGGGGTTGAGAACCACCGCGGCTACCTCCAGATTGGCGGCGCGGGCGGATTCGAGGGTGAGCAGGGTGTGGTTGATCGTCCCCAGGCCTGGGGAAGCGACGATCACCAGGGGATAGCCGAGGTCGGCGGCGAGGTCGCGGACCAGGTAGGTAGGGGAGAGCGGGACGAGGAGGCCGCCTACTCCCTCGCAGACGATCGCGTCGGCGTCTGCGGCTGCCGCAGCGGCGGCCTGCCGCAGGCGCCCGGGGTCGATCTGCTCGCCTGCCAGCGCCGCGGCTAGGTGGGGGGAGGCCGGCGGCTGGTAGCGGTAGGGGGCGATCTCCTCGTCGCTCTGGCTCGAGCCGGAGGCGCGGCGGAGCAGCGCGTGGTCGGTCTCGCCCTCCTCTTCGAGGCCGGTGACCGTGGGCTTGAAGACCGTGACGCGCTTGCCTTCGGCCGCGAGGGTGCGGGCGAGGACCGCGGCTACCACCGTCTTGCCGACTTCGGTGCCGGTGCCGGTGACGAACACGCCTGGCGCGCCCTCCGGGGTTTCTGCCACGACTAGGCGACCCGGAGGTTGAGGGCCTGCGGGGTGGGGGCGAGGCCGACGGCGCGGGCGGCGGCGCCGATCTCTCGCGCGGCCTGCGCCAGCTCCTCCGGCGCGTGGGTTGCCATCACCGTGCAGCGCAGCCGGCTCGACCCCTCCGGGACCGTCGGCGGCCGGATCCCCTGGGCGAAGACGCCGCGCCGCAGCGCCGCCTCGCAGAACGCCATCGCCGACTCCGCCTCGCCGACGTGGACCGGGACGACCTGGGTCTCCCCGGCGCCGACGCCGAGCCCCTCGGCGGCGAGCGCGGTCCGCAGCTGCCGGGCGTTCCTCTGCAGCCGGTCGACCAGCTCCGGCTCGGCTTCCAGCAGCTCCAGCGCCGCCAGCGCCGCGCCGACGGCGGGCGGCGGTGGCGCGGTCGAGAAGATGAAGGGGCGGGCGGTGTTGACGAGGTAGTCGATCGTCTCGGCGCTGGCGCAGGCGTAGGCGCCGTAGGAGCCGAGCGCCTTGCCGAGGGTGCCGACGACGACGTCGACCTCGCCGCTGAGGCCGGCGGCGGCGACCGAGCCGCGGCCGCCGGGGCCGACGGCGCCGGTCGCGTGTGCCTCGTCGACCATCAGCCGGGCGCCGTGGCGCCGCGCCAGTTCCAGCAGCTCGGGCAGCGGTGCGACGTCGCCGTCCATCGAGAAGACGCCGTCGGTGACGATCAGCCCGGGCTTGCCGCGCTGGTGGTAGAGCGCCCAGGCGAGGTGCTCAAGGTCGCCGTGACGGTAGACGAAGGTCTCGGCGCGGGAGAGGCGACAGCCGTCGACGATGCTGGCGTGGTTCAGCTCGTCGGAGAAGATCACCTCGTTGCGCCCGGCCAGGGCCGCGATCAGGCCGGTGTTGGCGAGGTAGCCGGAGCCGAACAGCAGCGCCGACTCGTAGTCCTTGAAGGCCGCCAGCCGCGCCTCGAGCTGTCGGTGCGGCTCCATCGTCCCGGAGATCAGGCGCGAGGCGCCAGCGCCGGCCCCCCAGCGCAGTGCCGCCTCGGCCGCCGCCTCGCGCACCTCGGCGCGGTCGGCGAGGCCGAGGTAGTTGTTCGAGCAGAGCAGCAGGACGCGGCGGCCGTCGAGCGTGACGCTCGGCCCCTGGGGCCCCTCGATCAGTCGCAACCGCCGGTAGAGCCCACGTTCGCGGAGCTCCTCGAGCCGCTCGGCGACGTCGGTCACGCCGTAGCCGCCCCCGGACGCGGAAGCACGGGCGGGAGGCCGCCGGTGATCATCAGCCCGCCCGTGCGGGAGCAGAGGAGGCGGCGACTGATGAGGGGTAAGAGGGCGTCTTGCCCTTCTTCTTGACGACCCGGAGCTGGGTCGAGGGGTCCCAGAAGTTGGCCTCGGCCTGGCTGTCTACCAGCTCGTCGATCGGGGTCTGCGGCGCCTCGCCCTCGAGCCAGCCGGAGCGGTTGTCGGGGCGCGGGTTGGCGCCGTTGTCGGGCTGGCGGGCGACGTTGAGCCCTAGCTCTTCGAACATCGCCCGGTCCTCGGCCGGCTCGGCGCCGAGGGTGGTGAGGAAGTTGCCCATCATCACCCCGTTGAGGCCCGCCTTGACCGCCAGCTTGTGCATCGAGCCGAGGTTCTCGACGCGGCCGCCGCAAAGGCGGAAGAGGGCGCCGGGGATGATCAGGCGGAAGATCGCGATCCACTTGACGACCTCCCACGGGTCCATCACCTCGCGGTCGCCGAATTTCGTCCCCTCCTTGGGGATCAGGAGGTTGATCGGGACCGAGGTTGGGTTGATCTCGGAGAGCTCGAAGGCCATCTCGACCCGCTGCTCCGCTGACTCGCCGAGGTTGAGGATGCCGCCGACGCAAGTCTCCAGCCCAGCCTCCTTGACCGCCTGGATCGTCCGCAGCCGGCCCTCGTAGCGGACCGTGGTCGAGACCTCGGGGTAGTAGGAGCGGGCCGACTCGACGTTGTGGTGGACGCGCTGGACCCCGGCCTCCTTCAGCGCCTTCGCCCGTTCGGCGGACATGTGGCCGATCGAGGCGCAGCGCTTGAGGTTGGTCTTCTCAGCGACCAGGCGGGTGCCCGCGAGGATCTTCTCGAAGTCCCGTTTGGAGAGGCCCTGGCCCTGGGTGACCATGCAGAAGCGGTGGGCACCGGCGGCCTCGGCGGCTTTCGCGTGCTCGAGGATCTGCTCCGGCTCCATCATCGCGTGCATCGGCGTGTCGGCCTCGGCGTAGCGCGACTGGGCGCAGAAGCCGCAGTCCTCGGCGCAGCCGCCCGACTTGGCGTTGACCAGCGAGCACATGTCGGTCGAGTCGCCGAAGTTCTCCTGGCGCACCTCCCAGGCCCGTTCGACCAGGGCTTCGATCTCCTCGTGCTCGGTCTGGCGGCCGTAGGCGAGGGCCTCCTCGGCGGTGATCAAGGGGGGCATGCGGCGCAGCCTAGGAATCGCCCCGGACGCCTGATCACCTCATAGCATCGGTGCGATGACGCGGACTGTGGCGCGGCGCCGAAGGGGAGCGGTGGCGATCTTGGCCTGCCTGGCGCTGGCGGCGTTCGCGGTCGGGGTGGCGCTCGGCGACGGGGGCGGAGAGGCGGACCGGAAGCCGGGCGTCGCGGAAACCCTGCCGCCGCGGCTACTGGCGGGCGAGCGGATCGTCGTCGGCGTCAGCGGAACCTCGATCTCCCCGGGACTGCGTGCGGCGATCCACCAGGGCCAGGTGGCCGGCGTCGTCCTCTTCGCCGGCAGCTTTCCCACCCGCGCCGCCGGCGCTCGGTTGATCGCCCAGCTGCAGTCGATGCCGCGGCCGCCGAAGCTGCGCCGCCCGCTGCTGGTCATGGTCGATCAGGAGGGCGGGCAGGTGAAGCGCCTGAGCGGCGCTCCCACGGCTTCGGCGGCGACGATGGGCGCCCGCGGCGTCGCCTTCAGCCGCGAACAAGGGAAGCGCACGGCGGCCAACCTGCGCGACGTCGGCGTCAACGTCGACGTCGCCCCGGTCCTCGACGTCGCCCGCCCAGGCGGGGTGATCGCCGAGACCGAACGCGGCTTCGGCTCCAACCCGGTCCGCGTCGCCGACACCGCCGTCGCCTTCGGCGGCGCCCTCCAGCACGGCGGCATCGCCGCCACCGGGAAGCACTTCCCCGGCTTCGGCGCCGCCCGCGAAAATACCGACTTCTCGGTCGAACGGATCGACCTCTCCAAGGCGGAGCTGCGGCGGATCGACGAGGCGCCTTACGAACGCTTCATCGCGATGGGAGGCAAGCTGGTGATGCTCAGCACCGCGATCTACCCGGCGTTCTCCGACCGCCCCGCCGCCTTCACCCGCTCGATCGCCAGCGGCGAGCTGCGCCACCGCCTCGGCTTCGATGGCGTGACGATCAGCGACGCCCTCGAGACGCCCGCGGTCGAGCACTTCGGCACCCCGGCCGAAGCGGCGGTGGCCGGAGCAGCGGCCGGAACCGACCTGCTCCTCTACACGCGGCTCGGGCCGGCGATGGAGGCGCGGCGCGCGCTGCTGGCGCAGCTGCGCGCCGGCGCCCTCGACCGCGCTGCCTTCGTCGCCGCGGTCGAACGCGTCCTCGCCCTGCGGGCCGAGCTGCCGCTCTAGGCGCGGAAGCCGTCTCCGCTGACGGCAGCGGGCTCGAAGACGCGGATGGCGTCGCGCCCCTCGTCCTTGGCCGCGTACATCGCCGCGTCGGCGTCGGCGACGATGGTGGCTACGCTCGCCTTCGGGTTCTGCCCGAACAGGGCGATGCCGATGCTGACCGTGAGCGGGTCGTCCCCGTCCTGGGGGTGGCTGCGGACTTCGGCGGCGATCGCTTCGGCGGCGATCCGCGCCTCCTCGCGGCTGCAGCGCGGCAGGATCACCGCGAACTCGTCGCCGCCGAGGCGGGCCAGCGAGTCGCTTGCCCGCGTGCGCCGCCGCAGGGCCTCGGCCACCTCCTTGATCACCAGGTCGCCGGCCGGGTGGCCGTGGGAGTCGTTGACCAGCTTGAAGCGGTCGAGGTCGAGCATCAGCAGGGCGCCGGTGGTCTTGTCGCGCCGGCTGCGCGCCATCGCCGCCGCCAGGTCTTCCTCGAAGCGGCGCCGGTTGCCGAGCCCGGTCAGCGCGTCCTGGCTCGCCTGCCGTTCCAGCTCGCGCATTCGCTCACCGCGGTTCCAGCTGACGACCAGCGAGGCGAGCAGGGCGGCGAGGGAGATGCCGAGGATCGCGACCGCGATCGGCAGCCCGAGCGGTGGGCCGCCGGGGTCCTCGAGGGCGAGGAGCCAGGTGCGGTCGGCGATGTGGATCGGGACCCGGGCTGCGTCCCCGAGCTCTCCGGAGGGGCCGAAGGCGTTGCGGTCGCCGACCTGCAACTGCATCGTCGCGTCTGCGGGGAGGACGGCAAGGGCGGCGGCGGCGACGTCGTGGACGCGGAAGCTGCCGGCGATGAACCCTTTCAGCGCCTGCTGCCGCTCGGCGACGGTCTTCACCGGGGCGCCGTCTTCGTAGATCGGCCGGAAGACGTTGATCCCGGTGCCGCCGATCAGCAGCCGCACCAGGGGAGTGGCGACCGCCATGCCGGTATCGCCGGCGCGCTCCAGGACTCGCGCCCGCAGCGGGTCGGAGCCGAGGTCGAAACCGCGCACCCTGCTCGGCTGTTCGAGTTCGCTGGTGCCGAAGGTGACCGGGTAGTAGACCGGCCGCGCTCCTGCCCGCTTGAGCAGCGGGCCGAGGCCGCGTTCGCGGATCTCGACTCCGACGGCGCTTTCGTATGCCGCCCGGCGCGCGGCCGGAACCTGGGGGACGTAGGCGGCCCCGTCGAGCGCCCCGTCGCCCAGCAGCGAGCGGCCGATCACCCGGAACTCGTGCCGGCTCACCTTTCCCTGCGTCTGCACGATCGCCGCCGCGGTCGAGAGCTTGCCGACCGAGAGCGCCGCTACCGCTTCGGCCTGGTGGGCGGCCCGCGCCGCGTCGTCGCTCTGGACGCGGTCGAAATCGGCCTCGTCGTTCTGGTAGATCGCGACCGCCGCGATCACCGAGCCGACCGCGATCGCGGTGACGGCGGCGATGCTGATCCAGAGACGCGCTTTCAGGCCCCGAAACCTACCCAGCCGATCGGCCTCGGCCCGTGGACTAGGCCCAAAGGCCGCTGAGCGGGACGGCGAAGAGGCGATCGCCGAGCGGAATCGTCTGACTTCCGGTGTGGACGACGACGCCGCACTTGAAGTCGCTGCCTCGTTTGTCGCGGAGCTTTTCGAGGGCGCGCCAATCCTTCCTCTGCAGCGACACCTTGCCTTTGACCTCGACCGCGGCGATCTCCCCTGCTCGGTTCTCCAGGACCAGGTCCACCTCGTCGGGCCCGCGGCGGTAGTGATAGGCCTGCGGCGCGATCTCAGACCATTCGGCGTGCTTCACGATCTCCATCGCGACGAAATTCTCCAGCGCCTTGCCGGTTACCTGGTCGTCGTTCATCAGCCGCTCCTCGTCGGCCCCGAGGAGATAGAGGAGAAGGCCGCTGTCGACCACGTAGATCTTCGGAGTCTGGATCTCCCGCTGGCCGAGACCAGGACGCCAGGCCGGGATCCGCTTGACGAGGAAGATGGTTTCGAGCATCCCGACGTAGCTGGCGACGGTGCGGTGGTCGAGGTCGAGCCTGCGGCTGAGGTTGGCCGGGACGAAGAGGTTGGCCGCCTGTGACGCGAGTAGCCGCAGCAGGCGAGGCATCTCATGAAGCTTGTGGGCGTCGCTGATCGTCTCGAGGTCCTTCTCGAAGGTGGTCTGCAGGTAGCTCTGGAACCAGCGCGCCTGACGGTTCCCTGCGCGCAGCCGTGCCTCCGGGTAGCCGCCGGCGACGATCCGGTCCGCAAGCGCGGCGCGCCCTTTCGGCGCTTCTTCGACTCGAGGGGGCGAGACGGCGAACAGTGCATCGACGAAGTTGTTCGTGGAGCCCTCGATCTCGGCCTGCGCCAGGGGCCAGAGCTGAACCATCTCGACGCGGCCGGTCAGCGCGTCTGAGACCTTCTGGTTGCGCAGGACGTTCGCGGAGCCGGTCAGGAGGAACTGGCCCGGGCTGAGGTCTTCGTCGATCGTCGCCTTGATCGCCAGCAGCAGGTCGGCGCTACCCCGCTGCACCTCGTCGATCAGGACGGGGCGATCAAGGGCAGCGATGAACCCTTCCGGGTCCGCGACAGCGGCCTCTCGCGCCGCTTTTTCGTCGAGGTTGACGATTTGAGCCGGATGGTCGTATTCGGCGATCTGGTGCGCCAACGTGCTCTTTCCCACTTGGCGGGCGCCGAGGATGAAGACGGCCCGGGTGTCTCCCAGAGCCGCGAGCACCAGCGATCTGTCGCCCCGGGGGAAGAGATCATGCATCGCTGCATCTTGGCAAATTCACCTGATGCAAATTGGCAATTTCTATTGATGCAAACTGGCATTCCTAGCCATGCAAACTGGCATCGGCCCAGCTCGGGAACGCCTACGCAGGCACCGGCGCCAAGGACTCCCAGAGGTAGAGGCTGGCGAGGCTGCGGTGGGGGCGCCAGGGCTCGCCGATCTCCAGCACCCGGGTCGGGGTCGGCATCTCCTCCAGCCCGTACTCGACCTGGATCGCCTTGCGGATCCCGAGGTCGCCGCCGGAGAGGACGTCGGGACGCTGGAGGTGGAAGAGCAGGAACATCTCCGCGGTCCAGCGGCCGAGGCCGCGGACGGCGACGATCTCCTCGATCACCTGCTCGTCCTCCAGCTGCTCGAGCCGGTCGAGCTCGAGCTCGCCGCTGAGGACGTGGCGGGCGAGGTCGCGGACATATTCGGTCTTGCGGCCGGAGAGCCCGCAGCCGCGGAGGTCCTCCTCGCTCGCCTCCAGCAGCTGCTCGGGCGAGGGGGTGGTGCCGCCGAAGAGGTCGAGAACGCGCAGGTAGATCGTCCGCGCCGCTTTGGTCGAGAGCTGCTGGCCGACGATCGCCCGCAGCAGGGCGCCGTAGGCGTCGGCGGGCCGCTCCTCTTGGCGCCGCCGCAGGCGCGTGGCGAGGTCGATCTTCCCCATGCGGTCGATCAGCGCCGCCATCGTCGGGTCGGCGGCGGCGAGGGCTTTGCGCGCTTTCGCGCTCACCGCCCCTTCCACTGCGGGCGGCGCTTCTCGCCGAAGGCGCGGATGCCCTCGCGGAAGTCGTCGGATTCGAAGCAGGACTCGCGCAGGGCGACCAGCCCCGCCTCCTGCTGGGGGGTCAGCTCGGGGACCTCGTTCAGCAGGTCGATTGCGTGCTTGTTGCCGCGCATCGAGAGCGGCGCGTTCTCGGCGATCGCCGCCGCCAGCGCCAGCGCCTCGCGCTCCAGCTTCTCGTCGGCGACGACTTCGTTGACCAGGCCGATCGCCTCGGCGCGCGCGGCCTCGAAGTTGCGGCCGGTGAGGAAGAGCTCCTTCGTCCGCGGCAGGCCGACGACGTCGAGGAACTTGCGCAGACCGGTGTGGCCGTAGATCAGGCCGAGCTTGGCCGGCGGCATCCCCAGCTTGGCGCCGGCGGCGCAGATCCGCAGGTCGCAGGTGATCGCCAGCTCGAGGCCGCCGCCGAGGCAGTGGCCGTTGACTGCGGCGACGGTCGGCCAGGGGTGCTTGGCGATCGCCTCCAGCGCCGCGTGGAAGGGATGGGCGACGAGCGCCTCGGCGTCGCGCTTGAAGCTCTCCTCCGGGATCCCCGCGATGTCGTAGCCGGCGGAGAAGAGCGGCGGCGCCCCGGTGATGAGGACACAGCGGTTCTCGATCCCGCGGTCGAGCTGGGGCATCACCTCGGCGATGGCGTCGAGGATCTCGTGATCGAGCGCGTTGCGGCGCGCCGGGTTGGAGATCGTCAGCCGCGTCACCGCCTCGGCCGGCTGGTCGAGCAGGAGCTTGCCGCCCGCTAGCTGTGCCTCCACGCCTCTACTCCAGGACGATGAGGACGTCGCCTTCGCTGACCGACTGGCCCTCGGCGCAGCGGATCTCTTTGACGACGCCGTCGTCTTCGGCCTCGACCGGGATCTCCATCTTCATCGACTCGAGGATGACGACGGTGTCGCCGTCGGACACCTCGTCCCCCACCGCGACCTCGATTTTCCAGACGTTGCCGGTGATGTGTGCCTCGATGTCTGCCATGGGCGGGGACAATAGCCCGACCATGGGACTTGAACCGGGACCCGATCCGGCAGCGGGGGAGGCAGAGGGGTTGGCGGCGATCGTCGCTGCCCGCAACGAGGCCGACCGGGTGGGTGAGACGGTGCGGGCGCTGCGCGACGCTTTTCCCGGCGCTCGGATCTGGGTCGCCGACGATGCCTCCACCGACGGCACCGCGGAGGCGGCGATGCTGGCCGGGGCCGAGGTGGTGCGCCGGGGGCGCTCCCACGGCAAGGGCGGCAACGTCACCGCTGCGGCCGAGGCGGCGCTGAGCGTCGAGCCGCCGCCGCGGGTGGTGCTGCTCTGCGACGGCGACCTCGGCGGCTCGGCCGCGCGGCTGGTGCCGCTGGTCGAGGCGGTCGAACGGGGGGAGTGCGACCTCGCGGTCGCCGCCTTCAGCCGCCGGCTCGGCGGCGGCTTCGGCCTTGCCCTCGGGTTCGCCCGCTGGGCGATCCGGCGTCTCTGTGGTCTCGATACTCAGGCGCCGATCTCCGGCCAGCGCGCCCTCCGGGCCGAGACCCTGCGCGCCGTCCTGCCCTTCGCCAAGGGCTACGGGATGGAGATCGGGATGACGGTGGACGCGGTCCGCGCTGGCTACCGCCTGCGCGAGTACGAGCTAGACCTCGAGCACCGGTCCACCGGCCGTGACCTCAAGGGCTTCCTCCACCGCGCCGGACAGCTGCGCGACTTCGCCCTAGTGTTCTTCGGGCGATGGCGCGGATGACGAAGAGGGTTGCTGCAATCGCGGTGCTGGCGCTCGGGTGCCTGCTCGTCGCCGCGATCGCCAACGCTGAGCTGGTCGAGCGCGGCAACCTCTTCGTCAAGTTCGACGGCGGCATCGCCCCGACGGCGCTGCCGCGGGCGGCGAGGGCGCCGATCGGGGTCCGCGTCGACGGCACCGTCCGGGTGCTGTCCGGGGAACGGCCGCCGGCGCTGCGCCACATCTCGATCGCGATCAACCGCGGCGGCGTCATCGACACCAAGGGCCTGCCGACCTGCCGCCGCTCCCAGATCGAACCGGCGACCTCGCAGCAGGCGCTGGAAGCGTGCGGCGCGGCGATGGTCGGCGAAGGGCGCTACGTGGGCGCCCTGGCGCTGCCCGAACAGGATCGCTTCCCGCTCCAGGGGAGGGTCCTCGCCTTCAACGCGGTGATCAACGGCCAGCGGGCGATCCTCGCCCATGTCTACGGCTCGGACCCAGTGCCCAACAGCCGCATCATCGTCTTCCACATCCATCAGGCGCACGGCACCTTCGGGACGACCCTCAGCGCCGCCCTGCCGGCCCGGCTCAACCGCTCCGGCTACCTGAAGAAGATCAGCCTCAACCTGCGGCGGACCTTTGTCTACCGGGGGCAGAAGCACAGCTACCTGAGCGCCGCCTGCTCGGCCCCGGCCGGGTTCTCCACCGCGACCTTTCCCTTCTCGAAGGTCTCGATGACCTTCGCCGACGGGCGCAAGCTCTCCTCGGTCCTGATCCGCTCCTGCCGGGTGCGCCGCTAGCCCTCCGTGATCCTCGCGATCGACCA
>DASTGL010000318.1:0-3681 GCA_035719145.1 Solirubrobacterales bacterium | reverse complement strand
AGCCGGTACGAGGACGAAGAGGATCTGGCGCATCCCGTTGGCCATCGTCGCCCGCAGGTTCTCCATCTCCCCGCGCGAGGCGAAACGGGCGAGCGTCGGAAAGAGCACCGTGGCGACCGCCACCGAGAAGATCCCCTGCGGCAGCTGGTAGATGCGGAAGGCTTTGTCGATCGCCGCCGGCGCTTCGTGGGAGACGAGGCTGCCGAAGAAGCTGTTGATCAGGTTGTTGAAGTTGATCAGGCCGAGGCTGATCGTCACCGGCAGCATCAGCACGAAAACGCGGCGCACCCCTGGGTGGCGCCAGTCGAAGCTGAAGCTGAACCGGTAGGGCGTGTGGCGCAGGTCCCAGACCGGGATCAGCAGCTGGACCAGGGTCCCGACCAGGATCCCGATCGCGTAGGCGTAGATGCGGTCGCGGCCGTGGAACAGAGGCTCGAGGACGACGAGGACGACGATGATCGTCACGTTCCAGAAGAAGGGCGAGATCGCGAAGGCGCCGAAGCGGTCGTAGCTGTTGAGGATGCCGACGACGATGCCGCTGATCCCGAGCAGGATCAGGATCGGGAACAGCACCTGCGAGAGGGAGATCGTCAGGTCGAGGATCGGGCCTTCGAAGCCCGGCGCGAAGATCGGCATGATCACCGGCGCCAGGAGGACGAAGAGGGCGGTCATCGCCCCCAGCACCATCGTCACCAGCAAGAGCAGGGTCGAGGCGAGGCGGAAGGCCTCTTTGTAGGCCTTCTTGCCGAGCAGTTCGGTGAAGACGGGGACGAAGGCCGGCTGCAGGGCGGCGTCAGCGAAGAGGGCGCGGATCAGGTTCGGGACCTGGAAGGCGATCGTGAAGGCCGAGACCGGCCCGTTGATCCCGTAGTAGCCGGCGGCGACGACTTCGCGGGCGAGCCCGGCGATCCGCGAGGCGGCGGTGGCGATCGAGAAGAAGGCGGTCGAGCGCGCGATCCGCCCGCCCGATCCCTCGCGCGGCGGCTCGCGGGTGAATTCCTCGCTCGGTTCGAAGGCCTCCGCCTCCCAGACGGCGAGGTCGGAGTTGATCGCCCGCTCGTCGGGATCGGGGGTGTGAGGGGCCCTGGGGGTCTCCAAGCTAGGTGTCGATTCGGGTTCGGGAGGCGACCGAGAACGCCTCAATCGCTATAGTCGGCGGCCGCCCGGAGCCCGGCAACCGCCGTGCAGGGCGTTTGAACATGGCCAACATAGCCTCACAAAAGAAGCGGATACTGCGCAGCGAGCGCGAGCGCACCGAGAACCGGCTGCTGACCAGCACGGTCAAGACCCACTTCCGCCGGCTCGAAGCCGCGGTCGAGGGCGGCGACGCCGAGGCGATCGCGACCGAGCAGCGCGAGCTGGTCTCGAAGGTCGATAAGGCCGTGCAGAAGGGCGCCCTCCACAAGAACACCGGGGCCCGCAAGAAGGCGAAAGCCGCCAGAATCGCCTCCGGCGTTTCCTGACCAAGCAGTTCAAGGACGCAGGGAGCGTGGCGTGCTTTGCACGCGAGCGACCGAGGACGCCGAAATGCGCCGGTCAGGGAGCGCCGGCTGCAGCTTTTTTCAGCGCGATCGTTAGCGCTAGCTCGTCGCCGTAGTCGGCGCCGCCGCGGCACCAGAGCTCTAGGTCGGCGAGCGTCTCGGTTGCCGCTCGCAGGCTCGCGAGATCAGTGCCCTGGAGCCGGCGGACCAGCTGCTTCGCCGCATAGGGGTGCATCTTCAGCGAGGACTCGACCTGGTTGGGCGGGATGCCCTCTTCCAGCTGCGCGGCGGCGGCGCAGGCGCTGCGCAGGCGCGAGGCAAGGCCGTAGATCAGGCCGGTGACGTTCTCGCCCTGGCCGAGCAGCCGCTCGCCGATCCGCAGCGCCGCGGCGGCGTCGCCTTCGATCAGCGCGTCGGAGAGCGACCAGACCGCCGCCTCGGAGGTGTCGGCGATCATCTCCGCCAGGTCCGCGGCCCCGACCGACCCCCCCTCGCCGGCCCAGAGCGCCAGCCGCTCGAGCTCGTTGCGCAGTCGCAGCGGGTTGGCTCCCATCCGCTCGACCAGCATCCGCGCCGCCGCCGGCTCCAACCGGAAGCCGAGCCGCTGCGCTTCGCCGACCAGCGCCCGCGGCATGTCGCGCGCCTTCGGCGCCTCGAACTCGTGGATCTCGCCGCCCGCTCCTTTGACCGCTTTCGCCAGTTTCGCGGCGGGCTTGTCGCGACAGATCAGGACCAGGGTCAGATCCGGCGGCAGCTCTTTCAGCGCCGCCAGCACCGGCTCCAGCTGCTTGTCGCGCCAGCGCTCGATCCCGTCGGCGAGTAGGTAGCGCCGGGTCCCCATCAGCGACATCGCCGGGATCGCCGCCAGCATCGCCTCGTGGTCGGGCATTCCTTTCCCCTCACCCGGCTCGAAGACCTCAAGCGCCGCCGAGCCGCCCTCGCGTTCGGCGCGGGCGCGCAACCGCGCCCGGGTGGCGTCGATCTTCGCCCCGTCGGTGCCGGCGATCAGGTACAGCGGCTGCATCTCGGCGGCCATGCGGCGAGTCTAGATCTCGCCGCGGCTTGCCGCCGCGTCTACTTGCCGAGGCCTTTGGCGAGCCCGTTGCCGTTGCCGGGCTGAGGGGAGGCGTCGGGAGTGGGCGCCGAGGCGGTCGTCGCCGAGCTCGCCGGCGGTCCCCCGCTCGCCGAGGCTTCGATGCCCCGTTCGCTGGCATGCGCGGCCGCGGCCGCCGAGGAGGAGTTGCCCGGAGCTGGGGCCGGTTCGGGCTTCGGCGCCGACGTCGTCGCTTCCGGCGCCGGCGGGGACGGCGGGGACGGCGGAGGCGATGGTTTGGAAGCGGGAAGCGAGGCGGCCGGCTGTCCGGGAGCGGCGGCGGGCGCTGGGCTCGATCCGCCTCCGGTCCCGTTGTCGGCTCCACCGCCGCTGTTTTCGCCACCGCCGCCGCTCGCAGGCTGAGGCGCGGTGGACGGAGGAGCGGCTTCCACCTCGGCGGGCGCTGGGGAGCTCTCGACTCCCCCGGAGGAGCCGGACGAGCCGGACGAACCAGAGGAGCCTTCGGAAGCCTGCTGGGTGGACGGACCGCCGCCGGCCAGACCTGACCGCGCAGGGCGCGCGGCGACCAACGCCACCGCCGGGCGGTGGGGCGTCAGCTTCCTGGCATCGGCGATGGATTCGCTCAGCGACGGTTCGTCGGGCAGCGGCGCCGGCGAGAGCACCGGGAAGCTCAGCTGGGCGAAGATCGCGACGAGGGCCAGGCCCGCCGCCGCGGTGAGGCCGAGCAGGGCGAAGCTGATGCTGCGCATCCGCTCCGGCAGGCCGTCGCCGGCGAAGCTGGGAAGGCGCAGCGCCGAGAGCAGCCTGCTGTGGAGGATGGAGCGCACCAGGTCGTGCATCGGCACCGATTCGTGCCTGGGAGAGCCATTGGATCGGGTTCCTCAAGTATCGATTCGGTTATCCGTCCAGGCGGAACGAGCCGCCGCCGACGTCGATGGTCACCTCGCCGTCCTCGTCGGTGCGCAAGGTGGGCACGCCGTGCGCCGCCAAGGTCGAGAGCGTCCCGCGAGTCGGGTGGCCATAGGAGTTGTCCGCGCCGACCGAGATCACCGCCAGCCGGGGCTGGATGCGGTCGAGCAGGGCGGCCAGGCCGGCGTCGTCGCTGCCGTGGTGGGCAACCTTGAGCACGTCGACCGGTCCGGGATC
>DASTGL010000317.1:0-5834 GCA_035719145.1 Solirubrobacterales bacterium | reverse complement strand
AGGACCACGTAGACCTCCTCCTGCTTCTCGTGCGTGTGGCCGTAGGGAAAGCGGTAGTTGGGAGGGATCCGCTGGTAGCCGAGGCCCGACTGCTCGAGCTCCAGGGCCTTGGTCGCCAGGCGGAACTCCAGCTCCGGCGAGCCGTCGAAGTTGGAGCCGACGTCCTCGAGGTCCTGCTTGAGGTTCCTGCGCGTGAACGGCACCGGGCGATCCTAGGGCTTAGCCTTGAGGGCATGACCGAGAAGAACCCCTCGCAGCTGATCGACGGCCGGATCGAGGAGCTGGGCGACTGGCGCGGCGAGACGCTCGCCCGTGTCCGCGCCCTGATCCACGAAGCCGATCCGGAAGTGGTCGAGGAGTGGAAATGGAAAGGCACCCCGGTCTGGGAGCACGGCGGGATCATCTGCACCGGCGAGACCTACAAGGACAAGGTGAAGTTGACCTTTCTCAAGGGCGCCTCCCTCGACGACCCTGCCGGCCTCTTCAACTCCAGCCTCGACGGCAACGCCCGCCGCGCGATCGACATCGGCGAGGGCGAGGAGATCGACGCGGAGGCGCTGAAGGACCTGATCCGCGCCGCCGTCGCGCTGAACGAAGGTCGCTAGCCGGCGGGCCTCCCGGGGAGGGCGGACATGGGATCCGAAGCAGTCGATCCAAGCGACTTTCGCGAGGCGCAGCACCGCAACTGGGACTCGGCCGCGGTCGGGTGGATGGAGTGGAGCGAGTTCAACGACCGTGCTGACAGGCACGTCAGCGAGCGGCTGGTGGAGCTCGCCGGCGTGCGAGCGGGCAGCCGGGTCCTCGACGTCGCCGCCGGCTACGGCGAGCCGGCGCTGACCGCGGCGCGGAAGGCCGAGCCCGAGGGTCGCGTCGTCGCCACCGACATCTCCGCCGAGATGCTCGCGTTCGCGCGCGACCGCGCGGCGGCGGCCGGCTTGAGTAACGTCGACTTCGTCGAGGCGGACGCCTCCAGCCTCGACTTTCCGCCCGCCGGCTTCGACGCCGCCGTCTCCCGCTGGGGGATCATTTTCGAGCCGGACGCCGAGGCCGCCGCGGGGCGCATCCGGCGCTTCCTCAAACCGGGCGCACGGTTCGCGATTGCCTCGTGGGGCGAACCCGGCGAGGTTCCGTTCCTCTCGCTTCCGATGAAGACGACGCGGGAGCGGTTCGGCGTGCCTCCACCGCCGGCCGGCACGCCCGGGCCTCTCTCCCGGCCGACTCCCGCTGCGATCGGCGGCTTGCTCGAGGGCGGCGGGTTCGCAGACGTCGCCGTGGAGCGGGCCGAGGTCGTCTTCGAGTTCGACTCGCCTGCGCACTTCACCGCCTATGTCAGGGCGATCGCCGCACCGGTCCGGGCGCTGATCGAGCAGCACGCAGGGGAGGCCCAGGAGGAGGCCTGGGATGCGATCACCCAGGCCGCGACCGAGGTGGGGGGCGGTTCGGGATCGCTGCGCCTCTCTAACGTCGTCCTTCTCGCCTCGGGAACCGCCTAGAACCGCCGGCCCGCAGCGAGCGGACCGGCAGCTAGCGACCCCGAGGCTCAGCAGCCGGGCAGCGGTTCCGGGAACTCGGTTTCGAAGCGGTTCTTTTCCCAGCAGTTGCCTTCGCCGGTGCCGTCCCAGGCCAGGTCCACCGCGAAGACCGGCGGCAGGGAGGGGGCGGGGTTCGAGCCGTTGCCGGTGACGGTGTTGTGGGCGATCGTGTTGTTGTCGGAGTTCGGCTCGATGTCGAGGACTTCGCAGACTTCTTCAGGGAGTTCCTGGGCGAGGCAGATGTTCGCCACCGCGATGCCGTAGGAGTCGTTGCCGGTCACGGTGTTGTTCCTGACCAGATTTTCGTCGGCGGCCATGACCAGGATGCCGGTGCCGGGCGGCACCCCGCAGACGTCGTCGCCGGGCTCCAGGCAGGTGTTGGGGCGGTTGTTTTCGCGGATGACGTTGTTCTCGATCACGTTGTCCCGGTTCACCTTGGCGTCGAGGAAGGGCAGCTCGAAGGAGAGAAAGCCGCCGGTGTTGCCGTAGGAGAGGTTGTGGTCGGCGCGGATGCCGATGCTGTTCTCGATCTCGAAGCCGCTGACGTTGCCGGTGGCGACGTTGTGGTCGACCCGCGAGTCGAACGACTGGCCGATGTAGTGGCCGGTGTCGTTGGCGCCGGAGGCGAAGGAGTGGTCGAGCCGGCCGTCGAAGACGTGCGAGGGGAAGATCCCGTACTCCTCGTTGTCGATCGCGGCGACGCCGGTCACCCGCCAGTCCTGGACGCAGGAGAGCAGGAGGCCGTCGTCCTCGAAGCCTTCGATGGTGACGTTCTGGATCAGCGAGCCGTGGACGCGGAGGCTTTCGTCTTCCAGGCAGGCGGCGCCGGATTCGCGCCCGACCGAGATGCCCTCCTCCTGTTCGCCGTCGGATTTCAGCACGACCGACTTGCCGTTGCCGCCCTGGCCGACGATCGCGATGTCGTCCTTGGTGACGACCACCGCGCAGCTGCGCCCGGGCCGCGGCGGGCATTCCGTGCTCGCTTCCGTGTAGGTCCCCGGCGCGACCATCACCGTGTCGCCGGGTTCGGCCTGGTTGACGGCAGCCTGGATCGAGCCGCCGGCCTTGACCTTCAGCACCCGTCCCATCGCGCTCGCGGGAAGGATCAGCAGGAACAGCGCCGTCGCAATCGACAGCAGCTTCATCGCGGAACGCAGGGACACGGGAAATCCTCCTTGGTCGTCGCCCTGCCTCCGCAACCAATGTAGGCCGGGCGCGGCCCCGCGTCAACCGCCCTGTCGTGAGCCCCTACCCGGATGCGGGCAGGTAGGTGAGGAGGACGACGCCGGAGTCGAACCGCTTCACGTCCTCCAACTGCATCCGCACGGTGCCGCGGTCGCCGAGCACGTGGAGGTTGGCGTCGCCCCAGACGAGCGGGTTGAGGTAGATCTCGAACTCGTCGATCAGGCCGCGCTCGGCGAGGGCGAAGGCGAACTCGCCGCTGCCGTGTAGGAAGAGGTCGCCGGCGGCTTCCTCCTTCAGCTTCGGGACCGAGTCCTCGAGGCTCCCCTCGAGCAGGGTGGCGTTCCACGGCAGCTCGCCGGAGAGGCTTTTGGAGCCGACGAACTTCGGCAGCGCGTTGACCATGTCGGCCCACTTGCCGGAGCGGCTCGGCCAGTAGCCCGCCAAGCCCTCGAAGGTCTTGCGGCCCAGCACCAGCCCGCTCGACCTCTCCTGGCGTTCCCACGAGTGGGTCCCGTGGTCGCCGTCGGGCTGCACCCACTCGCCGACCGGGTCGATGACCCCGTCGAGGGTGGCCTGCGTGGTTGCGATCAGCTTGCCCATCTCGGTCTGTGACAACGTAGCCGGTCATGGCCGCAAGCGAAGGCTCGACGGGTTCGATCTCGCCGACCGCCCACTACACGGGTGAGACCTGGGTCCGCAACGGGCTCTCCCATCCCCGCCTCGCCACCTGGCAGGGCCGCCTCTTCCACGCGACGATGGCGCTGCCGAACGCGGTCGGCCGGAAGCTGGGGGCCCCGAGCCTCGACGGCATCCTGCTTGCCCGCCACCGGATCATCGACTCCCTGCTCGAGCAGCAGATCGAGGGCGGCGCCACCCAGGTGATCGAGGCCGCCTGCGGGATGTCGCCGCGGGGCTGGCGCTTCAGCGAGCGCTACGGCGACGCGATCACCTATGTCGAGGCCGACCTGCCGCCGATGGCCCATCGCAAGCGCGAAGCGCTGGCGCAGATGGGCTCGCTCGACTCGCGCCACCGCGTCGTCGACCTCGACGTCCTCCGCGAAGGCGGGCCGGAAAGCCTCGAGTCCCTGGTCGAGTCGATGGACCCGGCGGCGGGGCTGGTGGTGATCACCGAGGGCCTGCTGACCTACTTCGACAACGAGACCGTCGAGGCGCTCTGGGCGCGGCTGGCGCGGATGCTGCGGCCGTTCGCGACCGGCGCCTACCTCGCCGACCTCCGCGTCGGCAGTCCCGGCGCCACCGAGCGCGCCGGCGCCTTGCTCCTCAGCGCCTTCGTCCGCGGCCGGGTCCACGCCTTCCCCGGCGACGAGGCCTCCGCCGCGGCGGCTCTCCGCGCGGCCGGGTTCAGCCAGGCGGCGCTGCACCGCTGCGACGAGCACCCGGCCGCCGCCGAGGTCACCCGCGACGCGAGCGCCGGCATGCTCAGCGTCCTCGAGGCGACGGCCTAGACCGAGGCGGCGCCGACGCCGCGACATTTCGCTCAGATCTGGTTCGAATCGTTGAACCGGTGCAGGCACCGCCTTAGGTTTGCCGCCCTCGCAGGGAGCAGAAGTTGTCATTTCGTACGCAGGGAGGCGTATGCGAGTCGCAGCAGGTGGGCTGGGCGAAACGATGGGCGGGATCGCGGAGAGATCTGCTCGTATCGGGCTGGCCGCGGCCTGGATGCTCGGGCTCGCAGCGATCTTCCTCGTGACGCGGCCGCAAGCGGCGGCGGCGGGGCCGGTGCCTGCCCCGCTAGCCGTTGCCGCCGGCGTGCCCGACCAAGGCCGTGCCTGGGAGTTGATCACGCCCGAAGAACCGATGGGAGCTGTGATCTCGGCCTACAAGGCCCTTGCCGTCGACGGCAACAGGATCGTCTACGAAACGCGGGGCCCCCTCCCCGGCTCGCCGAGCGGGGACGGTCAGTCCTACAACATGGCGAGGCGCACTGACGGCGGCTGGGTCAACGAACAGGTTGCCTCGCCCTACCCGAGGAGGTCCATTTCGGTTCCGCTCGACGCCCCGGAACTCTACGACCGCAATCTCGAAACGTCGATCGGGTGGAGCTGGATACCGGGCGAAGAACCCTGGTGGCTTCACGAGCAAGGGGTCTTCCGCGGCGAGCCCGACGGAACCTTCCGCTTGAAGGCGCGCTTGAGGCAGGAAGGAGCCTCTTTCATCGGGGCGTCGCCCGATCTGCGTCGGTCCTACTTTGTCGATTGGGAACATCTCCTACCCGCAGATGCGGGGCGCGTCAACGGCAACTCGGTCTTCGAACTCGACGAAGAAGAAATTCATCAGCTCGACGTCGACAACGGCGGCAACCTGCTCTTCACCTGCGGCGCCGACGTTCCACAAGGCTCCGGGATCTCGAACGACGGCGAGCGCGTCTTCATCGTGCCCGGATATTCCTGCAACGGGGTCGGCGGTGTCTTCTTGCGCGAAGCCGGCACGACGACGGAGATCTCGAGCCCGGACTGTGCTCTTGCTGACTGCGGAGGCGAACCCAGCCCGCGCTTCGTCGGGGCCACCCCCGATGGCGGCCACGCCTACCTCTATGCGGAGACCCGGCTGACGGCTGACGACACGGATCCGGGCCCCGGCCTCTACCGCTATGACGTCGACAGCGGCCAGCTGACCCTGCTGACCGGCATCTCCGGCATCGCGCCGACCAGCGCGAAAGCGACTCCCTCCCCGGACGGTTCGGCCGTCGCTTTCGGAGCCACCAGCGAAAGCGAAGGCGAGGGGATGGCGATCCTCGATGCGCACGGTGCTCGCTTCCTGGCGACGCCGCCCGGCTTCATGGAATGGTCCGCCGACAGCCGCTACCTAGTGTTCTCCACGGGCCTGCAGTTGGCGCCGCAGGATCACGACGAACAGCTCGACGTCTACCGCTACGACTCCGCGTCCGGGACGTTCACCGAGATCTCCGCGGGCGCAGCGGGAGCCGGCGATGGCGCCTTTGCCGCCGAACTCGGCGGCGGCAAGGAATTTCCAGGGCTGGCGTGGCTCTATCCGTCCAACCCCAACCGGGTGATGTCGACCGACGGCCAGCGGATCTTCTTCGGCACCGCCGAGCGCCTGGTTCCGGAAGACCGCAACGACGCGGCCGACGTCTAC
>DASTGL010000316.1:0-2982 GCA_035719145.1 Solirubrobacterales bacterium | reverse complement strand
GGGCTCGTCCAGCAGCAGGACCTCGGGCTCCGCCGCCAGCGCGCGGGCGATGCAGAGGCGCTGTTGCTGGCCGCCGGAGAGCTTCAGGGCCGGGTGGTCGAGGTTGTCTTTGACCTCCTCGAAGAGGCCGGCCCGGTCGAGGGCGCTGTGGACCGCCGGCTCCAGGGTCTTCTTGCGCGCCCGCCGCGAGCCCTGCTCGGCCCTGGACCCGAAATCGACCCAGGTGATCGAGGACCTGATCGTGCGGCTGCGCGACCAGGTGGCAGTTGTAATCGTCACCCACAACCTGCAGCAGGCCTACCGGATCGCCGACCACGTCGCCTTCATGTACCTGGGCGACCTGGTCGAGTACAACAGCGCCACCAGCCTCTTCGGCTCGCCGCGCGAGCAACGCACCAGAGAGTACGTGAGCGGTGCCTTCGGCTGAGCGGTCAGAGACGAAGCGCCGGCTGGGCACGCCCGCACGACTGGTGGTCGTGGCCCTCTGCGGCGCCATCGGCGCCGGAGCCCTGGCGGGCTGCGAGACGACCCAGGAAAAGGCCGCCGCCCAGCGGGCCGAATCCGCACGCATCCTCAGCGCCCGCGCCAAGCGGCAAGCCGAGAAGAAGAAGCAGAAGCACCACCACAAGCACGAGAAGGGGGAGGGATGAGCACGCAGGTTGAGGAGATTCGCCGGCCGCAGGCTTACGAGCGGTGCGAGGAGTGCGGCGCGGCGATGGACCCGCAGCAGCGCTACTGCGTCAACTGCGCGGCGCGGCGCGGCAACGGCGCCAACCCCTCCTCCCGCTACTTCGCAGCGATGAGCAAACGGGCGCGGCGGCCGCTGGCGCAGCCGCCGGCGAAACAGAGCCCGACCAGCCGCGCCGCTGTCGTCGGCTTCTTCGCCCTGCTGCCGATCGCGGTGGCGATCGGGGTGGCGATCGGGCACAACGGCTCCGGCAGCGGAGACGAAGAGGCACTGCTGAAGGCGCTGCAGGAACGGCAGGCGACGGCAGTCGGCACCGCCCCCGGGGCCACGAGCGGCGCCACCGCGGCCGCGGCAGCCGGCAAAGCGAAGAAGAAAGCGGCCAAAGCCGACAAGTCGAACGCCAAGCCGAAGGAAAAAGTCGTCGCCCACACCGCCAACGGCGACGTCCATGAAGTGACCGACTTCCACGCCTCCCAGGAAAAGGAAGCCGAAGACACCAAGCTGGTCGAAGAAAACCCCGAACAGACCGGCCAGAACTACATCAAGGCCCAGCAGAACCTGCCCGACGTGATCGTCGTCGGCGGCGAAGGCGGCGGCAGCGCCCCGGCACCCGCGGGGGTGGAACCGTGATCGAGCGGCTGCGAGAGCTGAAGCTGCCCGGGAAGGCGAGCGCGAACGGCAAGGCCGCGGCGAAACCGGCCCCGCCCGAGCCGGCCGAGAACAAGGAGCTGGTCGCCCAGCGCGACCGCCTGCTGGAGAAGTTCACGGTGATGCAGGCCGACCTCGGCGGCGCCTTCTACGAGATGGCGATCCGTGACCACGTGCGGCTTGACGTCCTCACCCGCAAAGCCGCCGAGCTGCAGCGGGTCGACGCCGAGCTGCTGGCGGCCGAACGCCAGCTCGAGCTCGAACGCACCGACGCCGCCGGCCACTGCCCCACCTGCAACTCCCCCTTCGGGCGGGCCGATCGCTTCTGTCCGCAGTGCGGCAGCTCCCTGGTGGTGAGCGCGGCGTGAAAGCCGTCCTCGCGGTCCATCTGCAGAAACTGATCGCCGCGGCGGCAACGGTCACCGGGAAGAAATTCGGCCTCCTCGTCGCCACCTCGCTGATCGCCACCAGCGGCGTCGTCGCCTCGGCGCTGACCGGCTCCGGCGGCGTCGGCCCGCTGACGGCGGCGGCGATGGCCGGCCTCTTCGACGGCCAGCCGGCCGCGGTCACCACCCCCCAGGCGCCCGAACCGGCGCCGGAAGAATCCTTCACCCCGCAGGCCTCCCCCGAAGCGGCGCCGAGCCCGGAAGCCGCGTCCTCCGAACCGCTCCCCGAAAGCGCGCCCGAAGCGACGCCTGAAACCCTCCCCCGCTCCGAACCGGAAGCGCCGGCGCCGACCCCCGAACCGGAAGCGCCCGAAGCGGGCCCGGTCAAGCACGTCTTCCTGATCTCGCTCGCCAGCCCCGGCTACGAAGCCGCCTTCGGCACCGGCTCGCAGATGCCCTACCTCTCCGGGACGCTGCGGCAGCAGAGCGTGCTGCTGACCAACTACTCGCTGCTCGACGCCTCCTCGCTCGCCAACGGCTTCGCCGCCATCGGCGGCCTGGCGCCCACCGCCGCCGCGAAGGCCGACTGCCCCGAGTATGAAAAGTGCCTCCTCCCGGTGGAAACGCTGAGCCTCGCCGATCAGCTGACCAGCGGGCGCTACACCTGGCACGCCTACCTCGAAGGGATGGCCGACCCCGAAGGCAAACCGGCGAACTGCGTCCATCCCGAACCCGGCGCGACCGAAGCGCCACCGCCCGGCGGCTACTCGGCGACCTCAAACCCGTTCGTCTACTTCCACTCGCTGCTCGACCTCGGCGACTGCGCGGCCAACGACGTGCCGCTGACCGAGCTGCCGAAGGACCTGAAGAAAGCCGAGAAGACCGCGAACTTCAGCTACATCGCCCCGACCGGATGCAACGCCGGCTTCCGCGGCCAGTGCCCCGAAGGCACCGCGGACGGTCCCGCCGCCGCCGACGCCTGGCTGGAAAAAACGGCGGCGGAAATCCTCTCCTCTCCCGCCTACAAGAAGGACGGGCTGCTGATCGTCAGCTTCGGCGCCCTCGACCCGGCGGCGGAAGCAAACGTGGCCGCAGAAGGCGCCGATCCGCTGAAAGCCGGGGCGCTGATCGCCTCGCCGCTGCTCACCCCCGGCGGCACCGACGGCGCCGCCTACACCCCCTACTCGCTCCTGCGCTCGATCGACGAACTGTTCGGGCTGGCGCCGCTCGGCGAAGCCGAAGGGAAAAAGGTCCACTCCT
>DASTGL010000315.1:0-2120 GCA_035719145.1 Solirubrobacterales bacterium | reverse complement strand
GGGGCCACCGTCGCCGAGAGCCCGACGCCGAAGACGAGCAGGCCCGGGAGGACGTCGGTCAGGTAGTTCGTATGGGGGCCGATCCGCATCATCATCAGCAGGCCGATCCCGCCGACGATCGGGCCGGCGCTCATCGGCACCCGCGGCCCGGTGCCGGAGGCGATGCGGCCGAAGCGGGGCGAGAGGAAGAACATCAGGATCGAGATCGGCGTCGTCGCCAGGCCCGCCTCCAGGGGCGAGTAGCCGACCACCTGCTGCAGGTAGAGGCCGACGAAGAAGAGGCCGCCGATCAGGCCGGCGTAGGTCGCGAGCGTGGTCAGGTTGGTGACCCAGAAGTTGCGGATGCGGAAGAGGCCGAGCGGCAGCATCGGGTGGCGCGCGGTCGCCTCGCGGAGGATGAAGAGGCCGAAGCAGAGGATCCCGACGGCCATCGTCCCCCAGACCAGCGGGTCGCTCCAGCCGCGCGAGGGCTGCTCGATCAGGGCGAAGGTCGGACCGCCGAGGCCAATCGCCGAAAGCGCGATCCCGGCCCAGTCGATGCCGAGGAAGGCGTCCTCGTCACGGCTCTCCTCGACTGAATGGAGCGTCAGCAGGACGGTCGCCGCGATCAGCGGAATGTTGACCCAGAAGATCGCCCGCCAGGAGGTGAAGCCGATCAGGGCGCCGCCCCCGGCCGGGCCGATCACGGTGGCGATCCCGGTCCAGGCGGTCCAGGTCCCGACCGCCTTGCCGCGCGCTTCGCCCTCGAAGGTCGAGGCGACGATCGCCAGCGAGCCGGGGACGAGCAGGGCTCCGGTGACCCCCTGCAGGGCGCGGGCGCCGATCAGGAACTCGGCGCTCGGCGAGATCGCGCAGAGGATCGAGGTGGCGCCGAAGCCGACCAGGCCGATGACGAAGACCCGCCGCCGCCCGAACTGGTCGCCGAGGCTGCCGCCGACGAGCAGCAGCGAGACCAGCGCCAGCGTGTAGGCCTCGACCACCCACTGCTGGCCGGCGAGCCCGACGTCGAGCCCGTCGCTGATCGCCGGCAGGGCGACGTTGACCACGGTGCTGTCGAGGAAGACGACGGTCGAGCCGAGGATCGTCGCGATCAGGGTCAGTCGCTGCGAGCGGGACACCGGGGCGAGTCTAAGCGGGCGCCGGTGTCGGCTGGGACCTCTGAGGCCCCGTGGTCCGTATAGAGGGCATGAGAAAGACCCTGCCACTCCTCGTCGCCCTGCTGATGACGCTTGCTCCGGCGGCCGCGAGCGCGGCCGGGGGCGGCATCCTCGGCGCCACCGCGAGCTTCACCGATCCGCCCTACCGCTACGTCGCCCTCTCCCCCCGCGCCCGCCACCCGCTGACGGTGGTCGAGCGGATCGACATGCGGGATTCGACGATCGACCGCTGGTGGTACCTGCGCGGCCGCTACTACCTGCCGGCTGTCGCGACCGACGGGACCCCTGGCGGCATCTCGGCCAACGGCATCCTCGTCCTGACCGACTCGCCGCGGGTCTACCCGCCGCAGCGCAGCAGGTTCGCGATCCTCGACACCAGGCTGTTCCTCAACCATCCGCAGCGCGGCGACGAGGCGCCACGTCACGCGATCTCCCGCCTCCGCCTCCCTGGCGCCTGGAGCTTCGACGCGATCTCTCCCGACGGCTCGCGGGTCTACCTGATTCACAGCTACTTCAAGCACGGCGAAGTCAGCCGCTACGAAGTGCGGGCGATGGACGCGACCAACGGGCGGCTGCTGCCGGGCCCGATCGTCGACCCGCGGGAGCCGGACGAGCGGATGGAAGGCTCGCCCGTCACCCGCGTCAGCAGCCGCGACGGCCGCTGGGCCTACACCCTCTACACGGGCTCGAAGGAGCGGTTCCTGCACGCCCTCGACACTGTCCGCGGGCGCGCCTTCTGCGTCGACCTGCCCCAACTCGACGACCTGCGCGAACCGTTCCAGCTGCGGCTGCGCTTCGCCGACGGCGGGCGGACGATCGTCGTCTACAGCCGCGACCGCAAGGGCGCCGGGACCGCACCGCTGGTCGAGATCGACACCCGAAGCCTCGACGTCCGCCAGCCGGTGGCGACGGCCAGCTTCTTCCACCAGGTGCTCTCGCTCTTCTGATGGCGACGCTGCTCGC
>DASTGL010000314.1:0-9522 GCA_035719145.1 Solirubrobacterales bacterium | reverse complement strand
TCTCGTCCGTTTGGAACCATGGGATGGTTGGCGGGACCGGGCGCTTGGGGTGCCGGCGGCGGCGGCGAGGCCGAGGATGCCGATCGTCAGGTGGAGCCACTCGGTGCCGGGGCCGAAGATCCCGAGCAGCGTGTAGATGAGGCCCATCGCGAGGGCGTACTGGCGGGAGGCGACGCCCGCGACCAGGACTCCGATCGCGCCGGTGAGGACGTAGAGCAGGTTGAACCAGGCGTTGACGTCGATCGCGCCTAGCGCGGTCTGGAGGTCGTCGAGCGAGGTGAAGGAGGCGTCGTAGAAGAAGCCGGCGATGCCGAGGACGACAAGCAGCGCTCCGGCGACCGAGGCGTAGAGGCGGGCGGGGCTGGCGGGCTCCATCGGGCGCGATTGTAGGCTCCGCAGGCCGATGTCCTCGACCGAGACCCAGACCTGTTACCGCCACCCCGACCGCGAGACGCGCGTCTCCTGCTCCTCCTGCGGCCGCCCGATCTGCCCGGAGTGCATGACCCCGACCCCGGTCGGAATGCGCTGCCCGGAGTGTTCGCGGCAGCGGACCAAAGTCGTCCGCAACCCGACCGGGACGCCAGGCCAGGCCAGTGCCTTCCCGGCGACGGTCGCCCTGATCGCGATCAACGTGATCGTCTACCTGATCGAGATCGCCGGCGGTGGCGGCGGGATCAACAACCCCAGCGGAAGGATCATCGAAGACTTCGGGCTCTACGGCCCCTTCGTCCACGAAGGAGAGATCTACCGGCTGGTGACCGCCGGCTTCCTCCACGCGAGCCTCTTCCACATCGGCTTCAACATGCTCCTGCTCTTCTTCCTCGGCCGCCTGCTGGAGCCGGCGCTCGGCACGACGCGCTTCCTCGTCCTCTACTTCGCCTCGTTGCTGGCGGGTTCTCTCGGCGCCTTGATCCTCGAGCCGAACTCGCTCGGAATCGGCGCCTCCGGAGCGATCTTCGGCCTCGCCGGCGCCACCTTCGTGATCGCCCGCGGACGCGGGATGGAGGCTCTCGCCGGACAGATCGGCTTCCTCATCATCTTCAACCTGATCTTCAGCTTCTCCGCCCGCAACGTCAGCATCGGCGCTCACGTCGGCGGCCTGATCGGCGGCGTGATCTGCGCCTTGGCGATCGTCGCCGGCGAGAAAGGGATGTTCGGCCGCAACCGCCTGCCGCTGGAGCTGGCGGCGATGGTCGCGGTGGGCGTCCTCGCCTTCCTCGCTTCGCTCGCCGTCGCCTAGCTAGGCGTCAGCCGCCGGCCGCGTCACCGGCGCCCGCAGCGCCATGAACTCGACCGAGCCGGGCGGGTCGACGACGTCGGGGTGGAGGAGGTGGCCGAGCAGCTCGACCGCGTCGACGAGGCGCGGGCCGGGATCGGCGAAGAGGGTTCCGTCGACCGCGTAGAGCCGCTGCGCCCCGAGCGCGGCGATCCGCTCCCAGTGCTCCATCGCCTGGGCCCGCCCGTCGCCCACGGGCCCCTCGGGCATCGCCACGACCACGTCGGGGCGGAGGCTTTCGAGCTCGCCCCAGCTGACTTCGGGCGGGGTCAGCCCGGGGTCGCCGGCGACGTCCTCGCCGCCCGCGATCGAGATCATCTCCGGGATCCAGAAGCCGCCGACCCGCACCGGGTCGAGCCGCTGCAGGGCGATCACCCGCGGCGAGCCGGTCCCGGCGACCGCCGCCCGCACCGTCGCCAGCCGCCCCTCGAGCTCGCCGCGCAGCTCGTGCGCGTGCTCTTCCATGCCTGTCGCCTCGCCCAGATGAACGACCTCTTCGAGCATCTCGCTGAGCGTTGCGATTCTCATCGTGCAGTCAATATCCCACCTGTCGCCGCTTTGTTGCGGAGGATCTGCTGGACGGATAGCTATATTCCGAAAGCCGCATGGCCGAGGACGTCCCAGCCCGAAGTACCGGGCCGCATAGCCGATGAGCGTCCTGCTGCTCGTCCTACTTGCGCTGCTGATCGCGATCAACGGCTTCTTCGTCGCGGCCGAGTTCGCGCTGGTGCGCAGCCGCCGCGGCAAACTCGAACAGGCCGCCGAGGAGGGGGAAGCCGGCGCCGAGGCCGTGGTCGAGCAGCTCGACCGCATCGACGAATCCCTCTCCGCCTGCCAGATCGGCATCACCGCCGCCTCGATCGGGATCGGCTTCCTCGGCGAGCCTTCGCTGGCGAAGCTGCTGGAGCCGGTCTTCGGCAGCCTCTCCCACGGCGCCGCCGCCGCGCTCAGCCTGGCGATCGCCTTTGCCTTCGTCACCGCGGTCCACATCTCGATCGGCGAGCAGGTGCCGAAGATGCTGGCGATCGCCAACGCCGAGAAGACCGCGCGCCGCGTCTCCCGCCCGCTCGGCTGGTTCGCGGTCGCGACGACGCCGGTGACCAAAGCGCTGAGCTGGGTCTCCAACGGCGTCGTCCGCCTCTTCGGCGTCGACCCCAAGGACCTCGAAGAGCACCACACCTCCGAGGACCTGAAGCAGATCATCGACAGCTCGCGGATGGGGGGGACGCTCGACCCCGGCGAGGCCGGGATGCTCGGCGGCGTCTTCCACCTGCACGAGCAGGAGGCGCGCGAGGTGATGACGCCGATCCCGGCGGTGGTCACCGTCAACTCTTCCGAGAGCGTCGAGGCGGCGCTGCGGCGCTGCGTCACCTCCGGCCACACCCGCCTGGTGGTGATCGAGGACGACAACCGCGACCGGGTCAAGGGGATCGTCCACAACAACAGCCTCGCCCGGCTCTACATGAGCGACGGCCCCGAGGCGCCGCTGGAGACCGTCATCCGCGACGCCCTGATCGTCCCCGAGACGCGCCCGCTCGACGACCTCCTGCACGACCTCCAGGTCCAGCGCACCTCGCTCTCGGTCGTCGTCGACGAGTACGGGCGCACGGTCGGGATCGTCACCGTCGAGGACATCCTCGAGGAGGTGGTGGGGGAGATCGAGGACGAGACCGACCCCCGCGCCGCGGCGGTGCGCAAGCTGACCAACGGCGACTGGTTCGTCCGCGGCCACGTCTCGCTCGGCGACCTCGCCGACGCCGGGATCGAGCTGCCGGTCGACAGCGACACCTACAACTCGGTCGGCGGCTACGTCTTCGGCGAGCTCGGCCGGCTGCCCAAACGCGGCGACTCGATCCGCGTCGACGGCTACACGATCCGGGTCGAGGCGGTGCGGGAGAACCGGATCGAGGCGGTCCGGATCAGCGGCGGTTCCGTCCGTTCGGCCGCCTAACTTCTTCGGGCAACCTGCGTTCCCCCCACCGCTGGAGGTACCCGATGTGGGTTGTACGTCTGACCGACAAGCAGCTCGAGGTCCTGAGGGCGCTGCTGCGATCCGAAGAGCATCTCGGCCCGGCGCTGAAAGGCGCGGTCGAGGCCCTGGACCTGGCCCGCTGGGACGAGCTTCCCGACGCCGAACTCCCCTGGGGCGAGATCGAGATCGTCGCCCGCCGCCAGGGCATCAGTGAGGCCGATGTGATTTGGGACCTCGCCGCCAAAGGCGGCGCGGCCCGAGCCGACTGACTCAGTCGTAGGAGTAGAAACCGGCGCCGCTCTTGCGGCCGAGCTTGCCCTCCTCGACCATCTGCACGATGATCGGCGGCGGGTTGTGGGTCGGCTCGTTCGATTCGGCGTAGAGGGCGTCGCCGATCGCTTTCGAGACGTCCATGCCGACGAAGTCGAGCAGGGCGAGCGGTCCCATCGGGTGGCCGGCGCCGAGCTTCATGCAGGTGTCGACGGCGCCGGGCTCCATCCCGGTCCGTTCGACCATGCGGGCGGCGTCGAAGAGGTAGGGGAAGAGGAGGCGGTTGACGACGAAGCCGGCTTCGTCGGGGACCTCGACCGCGGTCTTGCCGAGGGCGGCGCACCAGGCGAGCGCCTTCTCGCGGGCGGCGGCGGCGCCGTCGGGGATGCAGACCTCGACCAGGGCCATTCGCGGCACCGGGTTGAAGACGTGAAAGCCGAAGATCTTCTCGGTGCCCGCGGCCTGGGCGATCTCGGCGATGCTGAGCGATGAGGTGGTGGTGGCGAGGTCGGCGTTCGGGCAGGCCGCGGCGATCCGGGCGAGCAGCTCGCCCTTCGGCGCCACCTCCTCGACGATCGCCTCGACGATGACGTCGCAGTCGGCGAGGTCGGCGGGGTCGGTCGTGACCCGCAGGCGCGAGGGGTCGCCGCCCTCGAGCTTGGCGCAGGCGGCGACGACTTTCTCCTCGGCGCGCCAGGCCGAAGCCTCGCTGCGGGCGAGCAGAATCGTGTCTGCGGTGGTGGTCGAGACCGCGGCAAGGCCGGTGGCAATCGCCCCGCTGCCCGCGATCCCCGGACTCGTGTACCCCTGGTTAGCGCTCATTGGCCGGGGCTTCTATCACGCATCAACACGCGGATGACTTGAGCCTCTGATCGGCGCACAGCCTTGGCTGACTGACCAGTCAATCCTCTACCCTGAAGGGATAGGCGCACGATCCGCGCCGTCGATCTTGATCAGGAACGGAGGCTGGCGATGGACAACGGCAACGGCAAGTTCGGAGGACGCGAGGTCGTCATCGTCGAGGCGGTGCGGACGCCGATCGGCCGCGGCCATCCGGAGAAGGGCTACTACAAGGACCTTCATCCCTCCAACCTCCTCGCCCGCACCTACAAAGAGGTGATCGACCGCGCCGGGATCGACCCCAGCGAGGTCGGCGACGTGGTCGCCGGCTGCGTGCAGCAGTTCGGCGAGCAGGGGCTCAACATCGGCCGCAACGCCTGGCTCGAGGCCGGGCTGCCGCAGGAGGTCCCCGCCACCACCGTCGACCGCCAGTGCGGCTCCGCCCAGCAGGCGGTCAACTTCGCCGCCGCCCTCGTCGCCTCCGGCGTCCACGACGTCGCGATCGGCGGCGGGGTCGAGCACATGGGCCACATCTCCTTCGCCGACTCCTACAAAGTGATGGAGGAGCACGGGCTCGCCTTCTCGCCCGAGCTGATGGAGAAGTACGACCTGATTCCGCAGGGCCTCTCGGCAGAGATGATCGCCGACCAGTGGGAGATCCCTCGCTCCGAGCTCGACGAGCTCGGGGTGCGCTCCCAGGAGCTGGCCCAGAAGGCGACCGAGGAGGGACGCTTCGAGCGCGAGATCGTGCCGATGCGGGTCAACGGCGACACCTACGCCACCGACCAGGGCCTGCGCGAGACCACCCTCGAGGGCCTGGC
Organism: Solirubrobacterales bacterium; assembly: GCA_035719145.1. Taxonomy (GTDB): domain Bacteria; phylum Actinomycetota; class Thermoleophilia; order Solirubrobacterales; family 70-9; genus VAYN01. Next base: position 4,343 of record DASTGL010000314.1, on the reverse strand, counting down.
CAACCTGAAGCCGGCCTTCAAGGAGGACGGCAAGATCACCGCCGGCAACTCCTCGCAGGTATCCGACGGCGCCGCCGCGGTCCTGTTGATGACGCGGGAAAAGGCCGACGAGCTGGGCCTGAAGCCGCGGGCGCGGATCTACGACCAGACCACGGTCGGCGTCGACCCGGTGATCATGCTGACCGGCCCGATTCCGGCGACGCGGAAGCTGCTCGAACGCAACGGGATGCAGATGGACGACATCGACTTGATCGAGATCAACGAGGCCTTCGCCTCGGTCGTCGGCGCCTGGCGCCGCGAGCTCGAACCGGACATGGACCGGGTCAACGTCAACGGCGGCGCTATCGCCCTCGGCCACCCCCTCGGCTCGACCGGCGCCCGCCTGATCACCACCCTCCTGCACGAGATGGAGCGGACCGACAAGGAGATGGGCCTGGTGACGATGTGCTGCGGCGGCGGCCTCGGCACCGGCACCCTGATCCAACGGGTCTAGGCCCGACTGACAACTACGACGAAAAGGGCCGGCGGGAGCCGGCTCTTGCGCGTTGCTCAGCTATGGTCCCACCGTTCAATGGGTCTTAAGCGGGGAACCATCTCGATCGTTGCGGCGGCGCTTCTGCTGGCGCTTGCACTGTCTGCCTGCGGGGGAGGCGACAGCAGCAGCGCGGCTTCCGACCCGGCGGCGAGTGGTCCGGGAATCGTCCCCCGCCAGCAGTTCATCGACAAGTCGAAGGCGGTCTGCCGGAAGTGGCGGGAAAAGGTCAACAAAGGCCTCAAGGACCTCTACAGGAAGAGGGCCGCTGAAACCGGCGCCGCGGAAGGCAGCGTCGGCACGATCGAATCGATGCGCGTCGTTGTCGTTCCCGATATGAGGCGGCAGCTGACCGAGATGGAACAGGTGGGTCTTCCCAAGGAAGACGAATACGCCGCCGAAGAATTCTGGGACGCGATTCGCCGGATGACCAACGAAATCGAAGCCGAAGGCATCTTCGCCTGGACCCGGGAATCGACGATCTTTCCGATCCATAAGCTCGGAAAGCAGTTTCAGCTTCAGAACTGCGTCTACTTCTAGCCGTAGGCGGCCGACGCGGCGGCTAGCGTCCCGTCCTCGTCCGGTAACTCAACAGGCAGAGGAGTCCAGGTGAGCAAGCTCATCGCGGTGCTCGCCGCAGCCGCCGCGATCTTGATGATCGTCGCCGGGTGTGGTGGGGGAAGTGACAGCAGCAGCGACAGCGCGTCGCTCAGCAAGGCGCAGTTCATCAAGCAGGCCGACGCGATCTGCGAAAAGGGCGACGAAGAAGCGAACGAAGAAGTCGAAGCCTTCGCCGAAGAAAACAACGTCAACACCAGCAAGCCGACGAAGAAGCAGCAGGAAGACGTGATCACCGAAGTGGTGGCGCCGAACGTCCAGGGCCAGGTCGAAGAAATCTCCGAGCTCGGCGCGCCCGAAGGCGACGAGAAGCAGATCGAAGCGATGGTCGACGCGGTCGAAGAAGGCGTCGAGGAACTCGAAGCCGATCCCTCGAAGCTGATCGAAGGCAAGAACCCGCTCGGCAAGGGCAGCAAGCTCGCGAAGGAATACGGGCTGAAGGCCTGCGGCGAAGAAGGCTGATCCATAGAGGTCCCCTGGCCAGCCGGCCAGGGGACCTCTATATGCTCCGCGGCGATGGATCTGACGCTGTCGCCATCGGAGGAGGAGTTCCGCGAAGAGGTTCGCACCTGGCTGCAGGAGAACCATCCTGGGCCGGAGCCAGAGGGGGCCGGGCTCGACGAGGTGATGCGGTTCCGCCGCGAGTGGCAGCTGAAGCTGCACGGGGCGGGCTGGGCCGGGATCTCCTGGCCGAAGGAGTACGGCGGCCGCGGCGCGACGATGATCGAGCAGGCGATCTTCGCCGCCGAGGCGACGCGCCAGGAAGCACCGGCGCCGGCCAACGTGCTCGGGCTGGCGATGGGCGGCCCGGTGGTGATCGCCCACGGCAGCGACGAGCAGAAGGCCCGCTACCTGGAGCCGATCCTCACCGGCGAGGAGATCTGGTGCCAGGGCTTCTCCGAGCCCGAGTCGGGCTCCGACCTCGCCTCGTTGAAGACGCGGGCGGTCAAGGACGGCGACGAATGGGTGGTCACCGGGCAGAAGGTCTGGACGACCTTCGCCCAGTACGCGAAATGGTGCATGTTGGTCGCGCGGACCGATCCCGACGCCCCGAAGCACCAGGGGCTCACCTACTTCCTGATGGACATGGAGCAGGATGCGGTGCAGACGCGGCCGCTGGTCCAGATCACCGGCGAGGGCGAGTTCAACGAGGTCTTCTTCGAGGAGGCACGGGTGCCCGACGCGAACGTCGTCGGCGGCGTCGGCAACGGCTGGGCGGTGGCGATCACGACGCTGATGAACGAGCGCGCCGGGCTCGCCTTCGGGGCGATCTCGCAGATCCAGAACGCGCTCGGCCGGCTCTCGAAGCTGGCCCAGGAGACGCGTTCGAACGGCGCGTCTGCCGCCGATGACTCTTACTTCCGCCAGCGGATCGCCCAGCTCCACATCGAGGTGGAGACGATGCGGCTGAACGCCTACCGCGGGCTGACCAAGACGATGCAGTCCGGCATCCCCGGCCCGGAGGGCTCGCTCGGCAAGTGGCAGTGGGCCGACATCAACCAGGACCTGACCGAGCTGGCGCTGGAGATCGAGGGCGCCTACTCGACCCTGGCGCGCGGCTCCGAGCACGCGGTCGCCGGCGGCGCCTGGCAGTACAGCTTCCTCCGCTCGCGCGCCAACTCGATCGAGGGCGGCACCACCGACATCCTGAAAAACATCATCGCCGAGCGGGTCCTCGGTCTGCCAAGGCTGCGCTGAGCGAGAAGCGCCATGTACTTCGATCTCACCGACGAGCAGCAGGCGATCAAGCAGACCGCCCACGACTTCCTCGCCTCCCGCTTCAAATCCGAGCGGCTGCGTGAGATCGCGGCCAGCGACAGCGGCTTCGACGAGAGCGGCTGGAAGGAGATGGCCGAGCTCGGCTGGGCCGGGCTGGCGCTGCCGGAGGAGTGGGGCGGGCAGGGGCTCGGGATCGTCGACCTCGCCGTCCTCTTCGAGGAGATGGGCTACGTCTGCGCGCCCTCGCCGCTGCTCTCGAACACGATCGCCGGGCTGGCTCTCGCCTTCGCCGGCTCCGACGCGCAGAAGGAGCGCTGGCTGGCGCCGCTCGCCGCCGGTGAGCTGCGCGGCACGCCGGCCCTGGCCGACGTCGGGGTCCCTGCCGAGCCGAACAAGTTCGCGCTGGCGGCCGAGTCGAGCGGCGACGGCACCGTCCTCAATGGCGAAAAGACGCTGGTGATGGACGCGGCCAGCGCCGACTTCTTCTTCGTCGCCACCGCCGACGGCCATCGCCATATCATCGAGAAGGGCGCCGACGGGGTGACGGTGACGCCGGAGGAGTCGATCGACCCGACCCGCCGCCTCTCCTCCGTCCGCCTCGAGAACGTGCGGGTGGCCGCGGAGAACACGCTGCCCGGAGGCACCGAGGACTACTGGCCGGTGTTCCAGCGCGCCTGCGTCGCCCTGGCGGCCGAGTCGACCGGGCTGGCCCAGCGAGCGCTGGAGATGTCGGTCGCCTACGCCAAAGACCGCCAGCAGTTCGGCCGCCCGATCGGCGCCTACCAGGCCGTCTCCCACCGCTGCGCGCAGATGCTGCTCGAGACCGAGAACTCGCGCTCGGCCGTCTACGGCGCCGCCTGGGCCGCCGACGCCGAGCCGGAGTCGCTGCCGCTGGCCGCCTCGATGGCGAAGGCTTACGCCTCGGATGTCGGCTGGCGGGTGCCGGACGCGGCGATCCAGGTCCACGGCGGCATCGGCTTCACCTGGGAGCACGACCTCCACTTCTTCCTCAAGCGCGGCCGCGCCAACGCCGCCAGCTTCGGCGACGCCAAGTGGCACCGCGAGCAGGTCGCCGGCAAGGTGCTCGCCGGCGCCACCGCTCCGGCAGACGACTGAGAACGAGCCGGACCGCGGAGATGGGCGCACTCGATCGCATCTCCGTCGCCGCGATCGGCACCTCGGTCGCCGAGATGGAGGCGGAGACGCTGCGGGCCGAGGCGGCCGGCGTCGAGTGCGTCTGGGCGCCCGAGCTCTTCCGCAGCGCCGTCACCCAGGCCGCCTACCTGGCGGCGAAGACCGAGCGGATAGGCGTCGCCACCGGGATCGTCTGGGCTTTCACCCGCAGCCCCTTCATCCACGCGATCACCGCGCTTGACATCGACGAGATGTCCGCCGGCCGCTTCCGGCTCGGGATGGGCGCCGGGGTCAAGCGGCTGAACGAGACCTGGCACAACGCCGACTACGGCCGCCCGGC
>DASTGL010000313.1:0-3014 GCA_035719145.1 Solirubrobacterales bacterium | reverse complement strand
TTGCTGGCTAAACGCCGACTAAAGAAAAAGTTGCGGTTCGTACCGAGGGAGTGGGAAGCCCGCCGCCGGAATCGAACCGGCAACCTCCTCATTACAAATGAGGTGCTCTCCCAGGTTGAGCTAGGCGGGCGTGGTGGCGATGATGTCCGTAATGGACGTGACGTTCAGATTCTTGGGGTCGGACGAGGGTACCGTGCTGACCGACGCGATCGAGGCCGCTTATGGTCAAAGTTATGACGTGCGGTGGGTGTACGACCCCGAGGAGGTTGGACGCCGTATCGCTGGCGGAACCTATGTCTCCTGCATCGCCGAAAGCGCTGCAGGTGAGCTGCTTTGCCACATGGGGATGAGCTTAGCGGCAGCGGGCGATGCGGTCGCCCATTCGGGCCAGGCGGTGACGCTTCCTGCAGCCCGCGGCCAGCACCTCTTCACGCGGACGAAGCAGTGGTTGATGGACTGGGCGCGCGAGCGCGGGCTGGCCGGGATGTACAGCGAGGCGACCGCGGCCCACCCCTACAGCCAGAAGGCGAACATCGACCTGGGCGCGCACGAGACCGGCTTCCTGCTCGGCTGGATCCCGGCGAGCGTCAGCAACGACGCCGCCGAGGGGCGGCGCGGGCGGCAGTCGGCGGCGCTCTTCTACACGAAGCTGAACGACGGCCACGAGCGCCTCGTCTACACGCCGGAGCGCCATCGCGAGATCGTCGCCCAGACGCTGGAGCTCTGCGCGCTGCGCGGGGAGCTCGCCGACCCGCCGCCCGGTTGCGAGCTGGCGGAGCGAAGCGACCTCCACGTCGAGATCGACGCCGACCACAACCTGGCCCGGATCACCGTCTACACCCCCGGCGCCGACCTGGAGGAGGCGATCGGCGCCGAGCGCCATCACCTCTTCCACCACGCCAAGCTCGACGCGATCTACATCGACCTACCGCTGGAGCGGCCGGCGACGGCGCTGGTCGCCGACCACCTCGAGCGCCTCGGCGTCTCCTACTCGGGGATCTTCCCCAACCACCACTGCGACGGCGACGTCCTGCGGATGCAGTCCCTGCACCGGGTCCGAGTCAAGGCCGACGACATAAGCGTCGCCTCGGACCATGGTCGGGAACTCCTTGAGTACGTCCTCTCTGATCTGCCCTGACCGGCGCATCTCGGCGTCCTCGTTCGGTCATGTGCAGAGCACACTCCCTCTCTCGTCCTTGATCTGCTTGGTCAGGACAACTCAGAGGAGGACGTTTCGGGAGTCCAAGTGCGATCCAACCTTTCGCTTGACTCGCTGGAGGGCGTTGTCGACGGTCTTGGTGTCGCACTCGAGGCGCTCGGCGATTACCTCGTAGGAATAGCCGTCTAGATAGAGCGAGAGGACCCGGCTCTCCAGGTCCGAGAGGACCCCGGAGACTCCCGAAAGGCAGGAGACGAGGCTCTCCAGCTCTTCGGAGGCGATCACCTGGTTGACCGGGTCGTGGACGCTCGGTCCCGGCAGGATCTCGTCCAGCGTCGTTTCCGAGTCGCCGGCGGCGGCCGGGGTCTGGCTGAAGGAGACGTACTGGTTCAGCGGCGTGTGCTTGTTGCGGGTCGCGGTCTTGACCGCGGTGATGATCTGCCGGGTGATGCAGAGCTCGGCGAAGTTGCGGAAGCTCGACTCGCGGTCGGTCCGGTAGTCGCGGATCGCCTTGTAGAGGCCGAGCAGGCCCTCCTGGATCAGGTCGTCGGACTCTCCTCCGAGGAGGAAGTAGGACGAAGCCTTGAGGCGCACAAAGCCCCGGTACCGCTTGACGATCATGTCGTAGGCGTCGGTCCGGCCGTCCTTGGCCAAGGCGACGAGGTAGTGATCATCAAGCTCAGCTTGAGGGTTAGAAACTGGGACACGCGCGGTGCCCGGCGCAACCGCCAGCGGCATTTCCTGCGTGGGCGTAGATAGAGCCACAGATCCTTCTCCTTGTTGAAGGGTCGTGGCGCCGCTTACCTCCCCTGGCAGGCGCCTCTACTTGGGTGAGCCTCAAGTTGAGGTTCAGCCCTATTTGCAAGGCGCACTCTTACTGGTTTGCGATGTTCTGTCAACCCCCAATTTGCAGAAATGCAAATCGGGTTGCAGGGGGAGGACTCAGCTGCGCTGGCGGAGGGACTCGAACAGCAGGGCGGTGGCAGCTGCTGAGACGTTCAGGGAGTCCACCTTGCCCAGCTGTGGGAGAGCTATCAGGCCGTCGCAGCTGTCGGCTACTCGGGGGCGTAAGCCTTTGCCCTCGCCGCCTAGGACCAGGACGGTGGAGCCGGTCAGGTCGGTGGACCATGGAAGCTGGTCGGCCTCGGCGTCGGCGCCCCAGATCCAGAAGCCCGCCGCCTTTGCTTCGGCTAGCCAGTCGGCGAGGTTGCGGACGTGGGCTACTTCCAGGTGCTCTACGGCTCCGGCGGAGGCCTTGCAGGTGGCCGGCGTGATCGCGGCGGCTCGGCGCTCGGGGATGACTACACCGGCGGCGCCGGCGAACTCGGCCGAGCGGCAGACGGCGCCGAGGTTGCGCGGATCCTGGACCTGGTCGAGGGCGACGAGGAGGGCTCCCTCGCGGAGCATGCCCCGGGCATCGCCGTAGGGATAGGGATCGACCTCGGCTACGACACCTTGGTGGTCCGGCGACCCGCAGAGCCGCTCCAGCTCCTCGGCTGAGGTCTCGGGCGCTTTCCAAATGCGATGGACCCGCCTTCTCCCCCGCTCCGCCTCGGCAACAGGGCGTCGCCCGTAGATGAACTGGTTCGCCATCAGGCGCGGCGAAGCGCAGCCGACTTTTTGCACAGCCCGCTGTGGCGAAAACCGGCTGCGCTCATCTTGCCTCCCGCGGAACCAGCTGCGGGCCCTCAGCGGAGTCTCGGACCGTCCATCCCAGCCCGGCGAGCTGGTCCCGCAGCTGATCGGCCTTCACAAAGTCCTTAGCCGCTCGTGCTTCCTCCCGCTCTTCCATCAGTTTTTGAGCTTCGGGGTCGGCCTCAGCACCCTGATCTGGCTGAGTAAGGGTGCTGAGGCC
>DASTGL010000312.1:0-5706 GCA_035719145.1 Solirubrobacterales bacterium | reverse complement strand
GCTGATCCGCGGCGCCCGCTGGGAGCTCGCGCTGCTCGTCTTCCCCCTCTTTGCCCTGGCCTGGGCAGCGAAGGGGGCGCTCAGCGGCCAGACGGCGGCCCTGGCGCTCTCGGCGCTGGCCTGCGTCAGCCTCGGCTGGCTGATCGCCTGCGTCGTCCCGGGGCGCTGGCTGAAGCTGGGCATCTACCTGATGGCGGCGGTCGACACCTACCTGGTCGCCACCGACCTCCTCCAAGCCCCGAACGCCGTCCTCAACACTGCCTCCCCCGCCGCCGACCTCCCCCGCCTGCAGCTGGCGAGCTTCGGCTCCGCCCTGATGGGCTTCGGCGACCTCTTCGTCGCCGCCGTCCTCGGCGCCCTGCTCGCCTCGAACCGCCGCCTGCAGCTGCGAGGCGCCGCCCTGGCCGCCGTCATCGGCATTGCCTTCGACCTGCTCTTCTTCGCCGTCGACGAGCTCCCGGCCACCGTCCCGATTGCCCTGACCTTGGCGGCGCTGGAGCTGACAGGGCGTTCTAAACCCGGACAATCAGCGTGGCAAGGGCAGCCAGAACGCTCACCCATCCGATGACATTCGCCTTCTGGAGCGAAACAACGCTATCGGCAACCCGTTCGAGGCCCTTTTCAACTCGCTCCAAGCGTCTGTCGGTTTCGGCATAGCGCTCATCGAGCAGCTTGAACCGTTCGTCGAACACACCCAAGCGAACATCGACCTTGTCGAGCCGAAGGTCGATCTTGTCGAAGCGTTTGTCGACTTCCTCAAGCCGCTCGTCCACCTGAGCAAAGCGTTCGTCAACCTGGTCGAAGCGCTGGTCGACTTCCCGAAACCGACCGTCGACCTCGGCGAAGCCGCCCTCGACCTTTTCCTCTAGGCGATCCAGTCGCTCGTCGGTGGTGCCCTGGGTCATCGTCTGCATGCTGCCAGACTACCGGAAAAATTGCAACCTTTTGTCGTAGAAACAAAAAGTTGCGAAACGAATCAGTGCCGTTTCTGTGATATCCACCAGCGATAGGCATAAACGCACCCGGCGATCACGATCGCAAGCAACAACAGCGCCCCGACCAGCGGTCGCGTCAGCAGCGTCACCGCAACGATCGACGCCCCCGCGATCACGACGATCACGACCCATTTGAAGACCGCGGCCTCGTTGAACTTCATCGAGATCCGCTGCTACCGCAACAGGCTCAGAGTATGTACACGGTCACGTAGACGATGATCCACATGATGTCTACGAAGTGCCAGTAGATGCCTGGCACCTCGACGCCCAAGTGGTCCTCGGCGTCGGGGCCGAAGTGGCCGCGGAAGGCGCGGATCGTCGCGAACGAGAGCAGGCAGAGGCCGACGAAGACGTGGGCTCCGTGAAGGCCGGTGAGGCTGTAGAAGATCGATCCGAACGAGAGGTCACGGGCGCTGAAGCCCAGGTGCACGTACTCGTTGATCTGAATGAAGAGGAAGGTGGCGCCGAGCAGCCAAGTGGCGACCAAGCCCAATTTGAGGCCGGCCCGGTTGCCGCGGCGGATCGACTCCAGCGCGTAGTGGACCGTGAAGCTGGAGGAGATCAGCATCGCCGTGTTCATGCCGGCGACGGCCTTCGGCAGTTCGAACGGTTCCGGCGGCCAGCTCGCCGGGTCGACGACCACCCGGAGGAAGAAGTAGGAGGCGAAGAAAGCTCCGAAGAGCATCACCTCGGAGACGATGAAGAGGAGGATCCCGAGCGTCTGGCGGTCGATCCGCGAGCTCTGGTTGGCCTCCGGCGGCCCGTGGTGGTGATCCGCGTGCGCGTGCCCGACCGCTACCGATGCGCTCTCCATCAGCTTGCCTCCCCCTCGGCGACGGCGGCGACCACGGCGGTCGCGGGCCTGCCGACCTCGATGTGCTCGACTGACTTCTCGGTGATGTCGCGGACGCGGCCGATCAGGTTGTCCTCGAGCCACTGCGAGCGCTCGCCGGCGAAGGTCGAGATCAGGATGTCGTCGATCCGGTAGTGCTCGATCCCGTTCTTGACCGCCAGGAAGGGATCTGGGCTCATCGGCTGGCCGGTGGCGTCGATGTCGGAGCGGTAGAGCTCGGCCAGGGTCGAAGCGAGATCGCGGGCGACCTGCGCCTCGCTGACGTCCTCGGCCCGCGGGCAGATGATCGTGAAGCGGTGCGGCCTGACCTTGGCGCGGTCCTTCATCCGATTGATCAGATCCGGGGCGGCGACGGTCTTGGTGGCGACGACGAGGGTGTGGTTGAGGTCCCAGCGGATCGCGTCCTCTTCGATCCGGACCGGGATGTGGGTCAGCTTCACCTCGGGTTCGACGCGGTCGCGGACCGACTCGACCAGATCGCGGCGCATAAAGCCGAAGCGGGTGTCTGGGAGGCTGGAGAAGAGGACCTCGCCGGGCCGATGGGCGCGAACGGCGTCGTCGACGGCAAGCCAGGGCTCCGGGTCGAGCACCTCGCCGATCGATTCGATCCCGAACTCGCTTAGGACCGCCATCGTCACCTCGACGCGGGCGCGGGCGGCCTCGCGGATTTCGGCCGAGTCGATCAGCTGCCCCACCGAAGGCTGGTTCTGAGGCGCCGCGACGACGACGCCGGAGACCTGGTCCTGGCGCTCGCGCACCGCCTGCAGCAGCTTGCGGCCGCCGGCGACCTCGTTGAGGAAGACCAGCAGCGGCTTGCGCTCGTCAGCCTGCTCCAAGCTCATGAGCTGGAACCCACCACGCTCGGCTCGCCCGCGGGCACCTCGGCGCCCTCGCCGGCCATGATCGCGTGCTTGGCGCCGGGGATCCCGAACTCGTAGGGACCGCCGACGACCCGCGGGATCTCGTCGAAGTTGAAGATCGGCGGCGGCGAGGAGACCTGCCACTCGATCGAGTTGGCGCGCCAGGGGTTCGCCTCGGCGCGCGGGCCGTACTTCCAGCTGACGATCATGTTGTAGAGGAAGACGAGCTGGACGGCGCCGAGGAAGAAGGCGCAGACGCTGATCAGCAGGTTCCAGTCGCCGAACTGTTCGGCGTAGTCGGCGACGCGGCGCGGCATCCCGTCCATGCCGATCCAGTGCATCGGGATGAAGGTGCCCCAGGTGCCGACCAGGGTGCCCCAGAAGTGGACGCGGCCGAGTTTCTCGTCGTACATCCGGCCCGTCATCTTCGGGAACCAGTGGTAGACGCCGGCGAAGATCGTGAAGACCGAGCCGCCGAAGAGGACGAAGTGGATGTGGGCGACGATGAAGTAGGTGTCGGAGACGTGGATGTCGATCGGCACCATGCCGAGCATCACGCCTGAGATCCCGCCGATCGTGAAGGTGACGATGAAGGCGAGCGCGAACAGCATCGCCGTCGAATAGGTGTGGATTTTGCCGAAATAGAGGGTCCCGAGCCAGGAGAAGACCTTGATCCCGGTCGGTACCGCGATCAGCAGCGTGGTGATCATCATCGGCACCCGCAGCCAGGAGAACATCCCGGCGACGAACATGTGGTGCGCCCAGACCGAGTAGCTGAGGACGACGATCCCGATCAGCGCCAGGGCCATCAACCGGTAGCCGAAGATCGGCTTGCGGGCATGGGTGGATATGACCTCGGAGATGATCCCGAACCCGGGCAAGATCATGATGTACACCGCCGGGTGGGAGTAGAACCAGAAGATGTGCTGGTAGCTGATGACGTCGCCGCCGGCCGCGAAGTCGAAGAAGTTGGTGTGGAGGATGCGGTCGAAGAGGACCATGAACTGGACCCCGGCGATGAACGGGGTCGCCGCGACGACCAGCAGCGAGGTCGAGAAGTTCGCCCACACCAGCAGCGGCATGCGCCAGAAGGACATCCCCGGCGCCCGCATGGTGATGATCGTGACCAGGAAGTTCAGCGCCGTGGCGATCGAGGAGGCACCGGCGAACTGGACTCCGAGGTTGAAGAAGGACTGACCGAGCGGAGCGCCGGTCGAGAGCGGCGCGTAGCCGGTCCAGCCGGCGTCGAAGGCACCGCCGGGGCAGAGGAAGCTGCCGATGAAGAGCAGCCCGGCCAGCGGCAGCATCCAGAAGCTGAGCGCGTTGAGGCGCGGGAAGGCCATGTCCGGGGCGCCGATCATCAGCGGCAGGACGTAGTTGGCGATTCCGGCGAAGACCGGGATCACGAAGACGAAGATCATCAACACCGCGTGGGTGGAGAAGAGGCTGTTGTAGGTGGCGGCGTCGACGATCTGGGTGCCCGGCTGCGCGAGCTCGGCCCGGATCAGCATCGCCATCAGCCCACCCACGAAGAAGAAGAAGAAGGTGGTGCAGACGTACTGGATCCCGATCACCTTGTGGTCGGTGTTGAAGCGGAAGTAGTCCTTCCAGCTCGTCGCCCCGTGCTGGGAGTGGTCGTCGGGGATGGTCGGCGCGCCGACCGCCCAGCGCAGCCAGTAGTCGAAGCAGCCGAGGCCGGCGAGGAAGCCGAGCGGGGCCAGGATCGCGGGCACGACGACGTGCGGGTAGCCGGTCTGTTCGGTCTGGTAGAGCGGCAGCCCGGAGATCGCCCGCAGGGCGATCACGAGGCCGAATCCGAAGGCTCCGAAGGCGATCGCGCCGAGGATCGCGCGGTACCAGCCGGGTCTCTTGATCGCAGCAACCATCAGCAATCCCCCATTATGCCTATGCCCCTCCGGCCCCAAGGCTGGTCGGGTTGGTCTCGGTGTCCTGCGTGACCGACTCCATCAACGGTTCCGGAGTTTTCTGGGTCAAGCCGTCGACCCACTTTTCCCACTTGCCCATCGGCTCGACGACCACTTTGGCCCGCATCGTCGCGTGGCCGAAGCCGCAGAGCTCGGTGCAGATCAGCTGGTAGGTGCCGACCTTGTCCGGCGTCACGATCGCCGTCGTCGTGATCCCCGGCACGTTGTCTTTCTTGATCCGCCACTCCGGGACCCAGAACGAGTGGATCACGTCCTGGGCGTGCATCTTGAACTGGATCTGGTGATCGACCGGGACGTGGAATTCGCCTTCTTTCCAGACATAGCCTTTGCCCGGGTAGGCGAAGCTCCAGGCGTACTGCTGGGAGAAGACGTCGACGGTGATGTGATCCTTGTTCGGGCTTTCGATGTCCGAGAGGACCTTCCAGCTGTAGCCGGCGCCGAAGAGGACGATGATCGTCGGGATCAGGGTCCAGGCGATCTCGAGGCGGGTGTTGCCGTGGATCGGCTCGCCGTCGGATTCGTCGCCCGGCTTGGCCCGGAATTTGTAGAGGGCGTAGAAGAGCATCACCATCACCAGCGAGAAGACGAACGAGGAGAGGACGATCATCACGTTGAGGAGATCGTCGATCTTCGGCGCCGCGGTGGAGGCCTCCTGGCCGTTCCAGTTGATCGAGACCATCACGGCCGAGATCACGGCCGTCAAGACGATCGTCACCAGCAGCATCTTCACTATGGGCAGGCGGCCGTACATTGGGGCGGCGGGCATTCTATTGAAGCGGCGGCGGGAGGCTTTGCGGTCCTCAGGTGACCGTTGCCACTAGTTCCCGGGGCGCGGTAGATCGCCGAGTTCCCCGGCCGCGGCGGCAAGCACCCCGCGCGCCACTCCCTCCCAGCTCCAGAGCCGGCCGACCGTCTCGACCAACGCCTCGCGCGCCGACTCCCGCCGGTTTTCTGGAAGCCCGAGCCAGGCGTCGAGGCGGGCGGCGATCCCCTCGACCGCTCCCTCCTCGACCGGGAAGGAGACGAGGTCGCCGACCGGCGCGGGCAGCGCC
>DASTGL010000311.1:0-10016 GCA_035719145.1 Solirubrobacterales bacterium | reverse complement strand
GTACTCGCTCAGCCATGAGTAGGGGACCCTCACCGGAACTGCTCCAGCATTCGCACGTCGTTGTCGAAGAAGCGCCGCAGGTCGGGGACGCCATGGCGCAGCATCGCGATCCGCTCCACCCCCATGCCGAAGGCGAAGCCCTGGACCTTCTCCGGGTCGTAGCCTGACTCGGCGACGAAGCCGAGCACGTTCGGATCGACCATGCCGGCGCCGCCGATCTCGATCCAGCCGATGCCCTTGCAGAGGTTGCAGCGCTCGCCGCCGGCCAGCTCGCCGGTGCCGCCGCACTGGAAGCAAGAAACATCAACCTCCACACTTGGCTCGGTGAAGGGAAAGAAGTGCGGCCGCAAGCGGACCTCGCGGTCGGGGCCGAAGATCGCCCGGCACATCGCCAGCAGCGTCCCCTGCAGGTCGGCGAGGGTGATCCCCTCGGCGATCGCCAGCCCCTCCATCTGGTGGAACATCGGGCTGTGGGTGGCGTCGGAATCCCGCCGGTAGACCTTGCCGGGGACGACGACGAAGATCGGCGGCGGCTGCGTCTCCATCGAGCGCACCTGCATCGGCGAGGTGTGGGTGCGCAGCAGCACGTCGGGGTGCGACTGCACGTAGAAGGTGTCCTGGAGCATCCGGGCCGGGTGGCCGGGCGGGTGGTTCAGCGCCGTGAAGTTGTAGTAGTCGTGCTCGATCTCCGGGCCTTCGGCGACGTGGTAGCCGAGCCCGACCATCGTGTCCTCGAGCAGGCGGGTGATGCGGGCGATCAGGTGGGCGTGGCCGACCGGCCGCGGCGGCGCGCCGGGCAGGGTGACGTCGATCCGGTCGGTGACCAGCTTCGCCTCGAGCTCAGAGGCGTCGAGCCGCTCGGCGCTCGCCCCCAGGAGCGCTTCCAGCTCCTTGCGGGCCTTGTTGGCGGCGCCGCCGACCGCCCCGCGTTCCTCCTGGGGCAGCTCGGCGATCCCCCGCAGAATCGCGGTCAGCTCGGCTTTGCGCCCGAGGTAGCGGACCCTCAGCTCCTCCAGCTCGGCACTGGAGGCAGCGCCCTCGATCGCCGCGGCAGCCTCGGCCCTGATCTCCTCGATCCGCTCAACCATTGCCCTGGGCCTCCCGCATGGCGAGCGAAGATAACCGCTGAGCGGCGATCGCCGCCGCGGCGGCGACGTTGAGCGACTCGGCGCCGCCCGGCCGCAAGGGGATCGTGACCTTGTGAGCGCACTGAGCGACGACCTCATCCGGCAGTCCCTCCCGCTCCGCGCCGAGACAGAGCGTGGCGGCCCCATCGAGCGCGTCGAGCTCTTGACCCCCATGGGCGACCAAAGCCACACGGGGCTCTGGGGTCGCTTGAACTTCGGCCTTGATCGGAGGGCGCGAGAACACCGAGCCCATGCTGGCGCGAACCGCCTTGGGCGAGAACGGATCGGCGCACTCGGGGCCGAGGACGACCGGGCCGCCGAGGAGCGCGTCGACCGTCCGCACGATCGTGCCGACGTTGCCGGGATCACCAACGCCGTGCAGGTAGAGGCAGGGGCCTGTCGCTTTGCTCTCGGATAGCGAGAGGAAGTCGACACCCTCGGCCCCGCGCGATGGCCACACTGCGATCACCCGCGTGCCGGAACCGAGGGACGAAACGTCGGCTAGGAGATCGGGGGCCACCTCTTCGCCTTCGAGGCCCGAGTCCGCCGCGACCAGCACGAACCGTGGCTCCACCCCCGCGGCTAGGCCGGCCTCCAGCAGATCCTCACCCTCGGTCGCGAACAGGCCCCCGCGCTCGCGGTGCTTGCGCTCGCGCAGCTTGCGGACCAGCTTCAGCTTCTCGTTTTGGGGGCTCTCGATCATCGGATTCGGTTGAGGATGGGTCGTTGACGGTGTTTCTTCTCAGTCGTTTCTTCTCCTGGAACGAAAAAGCGGGCCGATAAACGGCCCGCCCGGGAGAGAGGAAGTGTCGGTTACGCCCTCAGGCGGCCGCACCCTCCCGGGCCAGCTCCACAAATCGGCGGAAGGCGTCGCGGTCTGAGACGGCGATCTCGGCCAGCATCTTCCGGTTGACCTCGATCTCGGCTTTGCTGAGGCCGTGCATCAGTTCCGAGTAGCTCATGCCCTCGAGCCGCGCGGCGGCGTTGATGCGGGTGATCCAGAGGCGGCGGAAGGTGCGCTTCTTGTTGCGCCGGTCGCGGTAGGCGTACATCCCCGACCGCTGCACCTGCTCTTTGGCGAAGCGGTAGGAGGAGTGCTTGCGGCCGAAGTAGCCCTTCGCTTCCTTCAGCACCTTGCGGCGCTTCTTGCGCGCGTGGACCGAGCGCTTGACGCGGCTCACTTGCCGCCTCCGAGCAGGGTCCGCACTTTCTTCTGGTCGCTCGGCGCGATGTCGACCGGCTTCGCCATCTTGCGCTTCCGCTTCGGCGACTTTTTCTCCAGGATGTGGCTGGAGAAGGCGCGACGGCCGCGCAGCTTGCCGCTGGCGGTCTTCTTGAAGCGCTTCTTGGCGCCGGAATGCGTTTTCATCTTCGGCATCGGGCTCGGTATTGAAGCAGACAGAGCGTCCCCGGCGGCAGCCGACAGGTTCTGCCAGGTTGCTGCCACCCCAACCTGACGAGAACCTGACAGGTTCTGTCAGTACGCTGGCGCCCCAATGCGGATCCTCTACGTCGTCGGGACGAGACCTAACTTCGTCAAGACGGCGCCGGTGATCGGGGCGCTGCGGGAGCGCCATCCCGAGGGGCGGCACGCGATCGTCCACACCGGCCAGCACTACGACCGGCTGATGTCCGAGGTCTTCCTCGAGGAGCTGGGGGTGCCGGCGCCCGACTACATGCTCGAGGTCGGCTCCGGCAGCCACGCCGCCCAGACTGCGAAGACGATGGAGCGGCTGGAGCCGGTGCTGGCCGACGAGCGGCCCGACCTGGTGATGGTCCCCGGCGACGTCAACTCGACCCTGGCGGCGGCGCTGACCGCGGTGAAGATGGGGATCCCGGTCGCCCACATCGAGTCCGGCCTGCGCAGCTTCGACCTGACGATGCCCGAGGAGGTCAACCGGATCGTCGCCGATCGCTTCGCCGAGTGGCTCTTCCTCCACAGCCCCGAGGCGGTGACGAACCTGCGCCACGAAGGCATCCCCGACGAGCGCATGCACATGGTCGGCAACACGATGATCGACAGCCTGGTGGCGCTGGAAGACCGTTTCCGTGCGGCGGGGTCGGCGGCGCGCCTCGGCCTGGAGCCGGGTTCCTACCTCCTCGTCACCCTCCACCGCCCAGCCCTCGTCGACGGGCCGCTGCTCGGCGAGACGGTGGCGCAGCTGGCGGCGCTGGCGCAGCAGCTGCCGGTCGTCTTCCCGGTCCATCCGCGGACCCGCAAGATGATGGAGGGGCTGGAGCCCGACCACCCCGGCCTGCACCTCGTCGACCCGCTCGGCTACGTCGACTTCCTCTCTCTGATCGCCGACGCCCGCGCCGTCCTCACCGACTCCGGCGGCATTCAGGAGGAGACGACCTTCCTCGGTGTCTCCTGCTTCACCCTCCGCGACAACACCGAGCGGCCGGTGACGCTGACCTCGGGGACCAACACCCTCCTCGGCCTCGACCCGGGCGCGATCGCCCGCATCCCGGGGCTGCTCGTCGAGCGACCCGACGCGCCTCCGCCTCCCCCGCCCCTCTGGGACGGCCAAGCCGCGCAACGGATCGCCGACGTAATCCTGCAGTAAGAGAAAGCCGCTGGCTAAGCGCTGGCAGCGGCGTCGGACTCGCCCGACTCGCCCTCGGCCTGATCCTGGCCGACGATCTTGTCGACCTCTTTGCTCGGGCCGAGCAGCATGCTCATGTTGCGGCCTTCCTGCAGCGGCGCCGATTCGATCACGGCGAGGCCGTCGAGGTCTTCGAAGAGCTTGTTGAGCAGGTCGCGACCGCGCTCGGGGTGGGCCTGCTCGCGGCCGCGGAACATGATCGTCACCTTGACCTTGTCGCGGTGCTTGAGGAAGCGTTCGACGTGACCCTTCTTGGTCTCGTAGTCGTGGGTCGCGATCTTCGGCCGCAGCTTGATTTCGCGCACGTTGACCTGCTGCTGGTGCTTGCGGGCCGCCTTCTGCTTCTGCTCCTGCTCGTACTTGTACTTCGAGTAGTCGAGCAGTTTGGTCACCGGCGGCTTCGAGTTCGGCGCCACCTCGACCAGGTCGAGCTCGGCGTCCTGGGCTCGTTTCAGCGCCTCGCTGGTGTCGACGATCCCCAGCTGCTCGCCATCGGCGCCGATCAGGCGCACCTGCGGGACCCGGATCCGTTCGTTGATCCGGGTGGTGTCGCGCTCTGGCGGGCGCCGATCGAACCTACGAGGGACCGGCACTATCGCGAAGAGAGGTGAGACTTCAAGAGGACGAAACTGGGGTCGGGCACGGGGCGCTCAGCGGCGGCGGGAGTTGTTCGTGCCTGCGATCAAGTTCGCCGCAGTATAGAGACAGAACGGCCAGGCGCAAATCCGGACCTCACCGAGCCTCGGTTTCCGAGCGGACGCGGGCGGCGAAATCGGCCAGCGAGATCTCCCCGAGATCGCCCTCGGCGTGGGAGCGGACGGCCACCGCCCCCTTCTCCTCCTCGCGGTCGCCGACCACAAGCATGTAGGGGTAGCGGCCGATCGTCGAGGCGTCGCGGATCTTCTTGCCGATCGACTCCGAGCGGTCGTCGACGGCGACCCGGACGCCTTCTTCGCGCAGCTGCTCGAAGGCGCGGCGGCCGTAGTCGTTATGGCGGTCGGAGATCGGCAGGACGATCGCCTGCACCGGGGCCAGCCAGACCGGGAAGCGGCCGGCGTAGTGCTCGATCAGGATCCCGGCGAAGCGCTCCATCGAGCCGAGCAGGGCGCGGTGGATCATCACCGGCCGGTGGGCGGCGTCGTCGGCGCCGGTGTAATACAGCTCGAAGCGCTCGGGCATCTGGAAGTCGAGCTGGCAGGTGCCGCACTGCCAGGAGCGGCCGAGCGCGTCGGTGATGTGGAAGTCGATCTTCGGTCCGTAGAAGGCGCCGTCGCCGGGGTTGAGCGTGTACTCGCGGCCCTGGCTGTCGAGCGCCTCGGCCAGCGCCGCCTCGGCCTTGCGCCACTGCTCCTCGGTCCCCATCGACTTCTCCGGCCGGGTCGAGAGCTCGACGTGGACGTCCTCGAAGCCGAAGCGGGCGTAGAGCTCGTCGATCGCCTCGCAGATCGAGGCCACCTCGTCGCCGATCTGCTCCTCGGTGCAGTAGACGTGGGCGTCGTCCTGGGTGAAGGCCCGGACCCGCAGCAGGCCGTGGAGGACGCCCTCGCGCTCGTTGCGGCTGACGCGGCCGAACTCGGCCAGCCGCAGCGGCAGCTCGCGGTAGGAGTGGCGGTCGGCGGAGTAGACGAGGCAGGCACCGGGGCAGTTCATCGGCCGCAGCGCGTAGCCGCGGTCGTCGTCCTCCATGAAGTACATGTCGTCCTTGTAGTTGTCCCAGTGGCCGGAGCGGTGCCAGAGGTCGACGTCCATCACCTGCGGGGTGGCGATCTCCTGGTAGCCGCGCTTGCGCAGCTGGTCTCGGACCTCTGTCTCGATCGTCCGCAGCAGCGTCGTCCCGTTCGGCAGCCAGAACGGCATCCCCGGCGCCTCCTTGCGCAGCATGAAGAGGTCGAGCTCGGGGCCGAGGCGGCGGTGGTCGCGTTCCTTGGCCTGCTCGAGCCGCTCCAGATGCTCCTCTAGGGCCTGCTTGGAGAAGAAGGCGGTGCCGTAGATGCGGGTCAGGCTCTCGCGCTTCTCGTCGCCGCGCCAGTAGGCGCCCGCGACCGAGCTCAGCTTGATCGCCTTTATGCGGCCGGTCGAGGGACCGTGGGGGCCGCGGCAGAGGTCCTCGAAGGGGCCGTTGCGGTAGAGCGAGACGGTCTCTACGCCCTCGTCGCGGACGAGGTCCTCAATCAGCTCGACCTTGAAGCCCTGATCCTGGGACTTGAAGATCTCGATCGCCTCGGCGACCGGGACGTCGCGGCGGGAGAACTCCTCGTCGGCCTTGATGTGGCGGCGCATCGCCTCCTCTATCTTCGGCAGGTCCTCTTCGGTGATCCGGGTGCCGGCGGGGAACTCAAAGTCGTAGTAGAAGCCGGACTCGATCGGCGGCCCGATCGTCACCTTGGTGCCCGGGTAGAGGTCCATGACCGCCTCGGCCATCACGTGGGCGGCGTCGTGGCGGATCAGCTCCAGGGCGTCGGGGTCGCGGTCGGTGAGGATCGCCACCTTTCCCCCGCCCTCGGGCAGCGGCGCCGCCAGGTCGCGCAGCTCGCCGTCGATCTTGATCGCCAGCGCGGCCTTGGCCAGGCCGGGGCCGATCGCCGCGGCGGCGTCGGCGCCCGTTGCGCCGGCGGGCAGCTCCAGCGGTTTCCCGTCGGGAAGGGTGTAAGTGGTCTTCTCGGTCGCCGCCTCCATGCCGAGTCATGGTACGTGGACCAGTCCGGCCACAGCCGACTGGGTCAGCGGGGGTGAACCGAGGCAGGACCTACCGCGCCGGACCCTGCCGCGCCTGCCGTTCGGCGATCAGCGGACAGGGAGTCTTGCCGGGCGTCGGTTGCGCCACCTTGGTCAGCGTCCAGTCGTCGCCTTCGCGGATCACGAAGCGGACACCGGCGGGCGGCTTGCCGCCGGCTTCATCCGTCGACTGGATGCAGACGCGCCCGCCGCGCAGTTCCCAGGAGAGGAACGGCGACCCGTGTTGTTCTTCCAATAGCTCGGGTGAGGCCACCACGAGCGTCGGCCCTTCGCCGACCTGCTTGCGGTACTCGCTCAGCTTCGGCGAAAACGAGGTCGGCCCAACGGGCGCGTTGGCGAGAGCGAGGAGCGAGCAGAGACCCGCGACCACAACGAAGAGCAGTGCCGCGACGGGGATGACCAACCGTGGCCTGTCGACTTGGTTACCTCCTCGGTAACTAAAGCGACACGCCTCTCGGAGCAGCGGCAGCAGAATCGCCAAAGCCACCATCGGCGCCGCGATCTCGATCGCCTTGGCGGCGGTGTAGGGCGTGCCGCCGATGCGGGCCGCGGCGTAGGCGAGGGCGGCTGCGGCAAGTCCGCTGAGGATCGAGACCTCACGGCGGCGCCACAGCTGCACGACGCCGTAGGCGAAGAGCACGAGCGCGAACGCGATCCCCAGGTAATAGGCGGCTGCCGGAACGGCCCCGTCTCCCGGGGCGAGCCGGAAATCCCCGGAGGGCCAAATCCCCAGCACCTCGAAGGGCGAGATCTGGCCGAAGAGGTTGCCGAGGCCGGCGCCGTTGGGGTCGAAGGTCTCGAAGGAGTGGAAATCGATCATCCGGCCGATCTCGGGGGCGATCAGGACGAAGAAGGCCAGGAACGCGAGCCCGAGCGCTCGGGCTGCAGGTCCTGACCCCGATTTGGTCCCGCCACCACTCGCATTTGGCGAGTGGCGGTCCCCCAAATCGGCGCCACCCACAGCAGAGGCGATCAGGAACAAGACGAGGGCGGGACCTAGCCAGATCAGGCCCGGGAAGCTGTAGGTGTAGACGGAGCCGACGGCGATCAGGGCCGCTGGGACGAAGCGCAGCGGTAAATCCGCCCACACTCGATTCGACTCCCGCAGCGTCAGGACGAAGCCAAGCAGGAAGAGAGCCTGCATCGTCTCCTTGAAAGCCCCCTGGGCGAGATAAGACGCGACCACGTAGGCGAGCCCAACGAGGAGGGCGCCGGCGGTCCGGGGTAGGAACGGCAGGTCGGCGAAGGCGGCGAGCGCGGTGAGGCAGGCGAGGATCGCGACGGCGACAGTGAGGCCGCTGAATCCCTGGACGAGCCCGATCCCCAGGCCCTTGTGCAGGGCGACGACGATCGAGTGCGGCCCGAGCGGATAGCCCTGGTTCAGCAGCTGCGAGGAGTGCCCTTCGGTCAGCCGAGCAGCGGCCAGCAGGTGCTGGGACATGTCGGGGTTGAAGCTCGTCCCGAGGATGCCGAAGTGGCCTTCGACCGCGAACGGCAGCGAAGCGGCGAGCAGGGCGGTCACCGCCACCGGCCAGCCGATCGCGAGTGCCTCTCCCATCCCCTCGACCCGCCCCCAGAGATAAGCGATCGCGGCCACCGTCAGCACCAAGACCGCCACCGCGGAGACGACCCCGTCCCCCGGCAGCCGCACCGTCCCCCAGCAGAGCGCGCACAGCAGCGCCAACCCGACCGGCGGCGCCAGCCAAGACCACCGCCGCCCGCCGCAAAGGCAGATCGCCGCCTGCCCGAGCGCCAGCGCCGAGACGCAGACCGCCACCACCGCTGCATAGGTCCCGATCACGAGACCGCGAGCCTAGAGCGAACGCGCGCGAGTCGCCCCGCGCACGTTCGCAGTTGGCTTAGTCTGCGGCGCTAAGCATCAGGGTGAGACACAGACCACAAACGCCTTGACAGGAACGTCGAGGCCCGCAGCCGTTTCGCCCCCGACACCCCATCCCATCGGAGTCTGACCCGCTTCGGCCGTTTTACCGTTGGACAAGGTGGGAAAGCTTCCCCACAGAAGCTGTTCTTTCGTTTCCGTTTCGCCACCGCCTCCGGTCGCGACCTCGCCGGGATTACAGGAGACCGTCGATTCTCCTTCCGTATACCCCGGCGCCACTCGGACGACCACATGGGTCGCCCCCGATGCTCCAGCGGGCCCCTGGGGACCGGCTGGACCGACCGGTCCGGTAAGCGTTGCTTTCGCGGCGCCGTTCAATTTGGCCGGCGTGACGGCTCCCTTCTTCAACTGCTTGCTGCCGACGCTGTTCTTCGGCAGCTGGGTCGCAGCGTAAGCGCCGCCTCCGAGGGCGAGGAACAACGCCAAGGTCGCGATCACGTTTGCGTAGCTCAATTTGGTTCTGAACCCCATCATCAAAAGCATCTCCCCATCTGACCAATCGTTGACAAATCGTGACGGCCAGCCTTTCAGCTCCCGCGACGATCTGTGGCGGAATACCTGAATATTGAGGACGTCTTCCGCCCCTAAACTGCGGCAATCGCGTTCGCCCCTCCCGCCCGCCATCTGCTCAAGGCAAAGGACCTTGCCGACGCCCGCTACGCGGAGCCGCTGGAGGTCAATGACCTCGCCCGCGCCGCCGGCCTCTCCAAGGCCCATTTCAGCCGTGAGTTCCGGCGCACCTTCGGCGAGTCGCCCTACGTCTACCTGCTGACCCGACGGCTGGAGCGGGCAGCGGCGCTGCTGCGCAACACCGACCACGCGGTCGCGGAGATCTGCCTCGAGGTGGGGCTGCAGGGGGTCGGCTCGTTCACGACCAGCTTCAAGCGCATGTACGGAATGACGCCGACCGCCTATCGCTCTGCGGCCCCGCCGGCCTCGGCCCATGCCCGCGTGCCCGCCTGCGTCGTCCGCTCCTACGGCCGCCCCCAACACCGCACGTTTCGAGAAGACAGCCCGGCGGCGCGGACCTAGCATCGCCTCACCCGATCTCAACAAGGAGGAAACGATGAAAATCTCAAACGCGCAGGTGTGGGTGCACGATCAGGACGAGGCACTCGCCTTCTACACCGAGAAGCTCGGCATGGAGGTCAGCGCCGACGTGACGCTGGCCGAGATGGGCGACTTCCGCTGGCTGACGGTGAGCCCTCCCGGCCAGGAGGACGTCTCGATCGTCCTGATGGCGATCCCCGGCCCGCCGATGATGGACGAGGAGACGACCCGCCAGATCGAGGAGCTGATGGCGAAGGGCTTCGCCGGCACCGTCTTCCTCACCACCGACGACTGCCGCGCCGACTACGAGCGCCTCAAGGCCCGCGGCGTCGAGTTCACCGAAGCCCCGGAAGAGCGCCCCTACGGCATCGACTCCGGCTTCCGCGACCCCAGCGGCAACAGCATCCGTCTCACCGAGGTGAAGCTGCCCGCCGGGGTCTAACCCGAATCAGAACTTGGTCCGGTCGTTGCGCGAACCCCGACGCACCGACCAGAAACCCCCGAGTTCGAAGACAACGATCCCCGCAAAGGCGATCAGGCCGCCGGCGGCAATGAGGTCGCCGGTCCGCCCGGGGACGACCAGCCCGGTCGCGATCA
>DASTGL010000310.1:0-3255 GCA_035719145.1 Solirubrobacterales bacterium | reverse complement strand
CGTCGCGGACGCGGCGGCGCCGCAGGGCGCGCTCGAACCAGTCGACGCGGCCGGGGGAGAAGCCCGAAGGCCCGCGCAGGTAGCGGAGGAAGTCGGAGGCGCGGCGGGCGCCGAACTCGGCCTCCAGCAGGGCGACGAGGGCACCGCCGACGCTCGTCCCGGCGACCGGCACCTCGGCCTCGAGCGCGGCGGCGATCCCGTTGCGCTCCAGCGCGGCGGCGATCTCCGGGCCGCGCCGGGAGGGGTCGCGCAGGGCGATCGCGATCTCGGCGGGGTCGGCGCCCTGCGAGACGAGCCGCGAGACGTGGGCGGCGATCGCTTCGGCTTCGGCGCGGGTGCCCGCCGAGCGCAGCAGGGTCAGGCTGCCGTCGGTTTCGGCCCGCTTCGGCCGCGCCGACCCGAAGCCGATCGTCAGGTGGAAGAGCAGCGGGCTGATCGTGTTGCCGGGGTCGGCCTCTGTCACGACCTCCTCGGCGACCGCGAGCCGCTCGCGCAGCTGCCCCAGCAGCCGGCCGCGCGCCGCCAGCGCCGCGCTCCCCTCTTCATAAGGGAGGGCGATAGTCACTGCCGTCTGCGCCGCCAGCGCGGCGACCAGCTCGAACTGGTTCTCGGTCAGGTCGTCGAAGCCGTAGAGGAGCACCGGCCGCTCGCCCCAGAAGGAGCCGTCGCGGCGCAGCTGGGCGATCGCCTCACGGGCGATCCCGTGGGAGTCGACCCGGCCCGTCTGCTGCCGCGTCTCCTCGTAGGCGCCGTAGAGAGCGGCGACGTCGGCGAGGTAGGCGGAGCCCTCCAGGGTCGCCGCGCTCGCCTCGACCTCGTCCGGCTCGACGCCGGCGGCCTGCAGCTCGCCCAGCAGGCGCTCGAGGGCGCGGGCGAAGCGGGGGCGGCCGGCCGAGCGCCGCAACGGCCGCAGCCCCTGCCGCCGCGTCTCGATCGCCACTGAGACCGCCCGCAGCCGCTGCGCCGGCGAGAGCTCGGCGCCGGGTGGCGCCCCAGCCGCGGTGGCGACGGTGCGGAAGAGGCCGCCGAAGGTCATCGCCGCGCCGCCCAACAGGGCCCCGCCGCCGGAGAGCTCGCGCTCGAAGGCGAAGACGTCGTCGACGGTCGGCACGACCAGGATCGGGTCGCGCGCGAGGGCGGCGGCGAAGTCGCGGCGGATGACGCCGGCGCGGCCCGAGTTCGGGGGTCCGTAGACGAGTTTCAGCGGCACGGCGTCCGAGCCTAGGGACGGGCCCGGCGCCTTCTCGACCCCGCCTTTCACGACCCCGCAAAGTGGGGGGTTAGCGGGGCATCTTTGGCGTCATCGGCCCTCTCTACCTTTCTCGGCAGCCGATGTCCCTCTGCTTCGTAGACCCAGCCGACGCCATCCGGGCGATCGCCGACTCCGTCGGCCGCGAGGCTCGCCGCCAGCTCCTCGGAGAGGCAGTGCGCGCCTGGGTGGATGAGATCCCAGACCACGAGCTCGAAGTCCACTACGCGAAGGCGATCTCCGAGCTCGACGAGCACGACCTCTCGATGCTCGCCGCCTGGCACGGCTCCCTCGAGGTCGGCCAACCGGTCCCCAACCGCGACTTCCTCATGGGCGCCTTCAACGGCCTCGGCGAGAACCGCCGCGAGGCCCTCAAGCTAGCCGCCGGCTTCCGCGGCGAGGAGGCCGTCGATTCGGGAGTAACCGAAGAGGACGCCCTCGAGCTGGTCCTAGGCCTCCTCGGCCCCCCACGCCTGATGGAACTCGCAGCCGAGGCCCTAGAGCTCTACGTCTGGGACCGCGCCGGGTCGGACAATTAGTCGGACCTGAGTTTGGAGGCCCGCCCGGCGGGCTAACCTCGCTCTTGTGGAAGTCCCTCCGCAGGTAATCGTCATCTTCGGCGCCACCGGCGACCTGGCGCGGCGGAAGCTGCTGCCCGGGCTGCTGCGTCTGTTCCAGGCCGGCCTGATGCCGGAGTTCCGGGTGATCGGGGTGTCGATGGAGGAGATCTCCGACGCCGAGTTCCGGGGGATCGCGGAAAAGGCGTGCCGGGAGTTCGCGCGGAGCGCTTTCGGCGGCGAGGAATGGCACGAGTTCTCGGGCAAGCTGTCCTACGTGCCGCACGAGCAGGCGCCGGAGGCGCTGGCCGAGCGGGTGAAGGAGGCCGAAGGCGAACTCGGCTCGCACATGCGGCTGCTCCACTACCTGAGCGTGCCGCCGACCGCGGCGCCGGACGTGATCCAGATGCTGAAGACCTGCGGGCTTGCCGACCGCGCCCGGGTGATCATGGAGAAGCCGTTCGGAACCGACCTCGCCTCGGCGCGGAAGCTGAACGAGATGGTCCACGAGGTGCTGGACGAGGAGCAGGTCTACCGGATCGACCACTTCCTCGGCAAAGAGGCGGCGCAGAACATCCTCGCCCTGCGCTTCGCCAACGGCCTCTTCGAGCCGATCTGGAACCGCAACCACATCAACCACATCCAGATCGACGTGCCGGAGACGCTCGGGGTCGGCTCCCGCGCCGCCTTCTACGAGAAGACGGGCGCCTTCCGCGACATGGTCGTCACCCACCTGTTCCAGATCCTCGCCTTCGTCGCGATGGAGCCGCCGACGGCGCTGGCGCCGGAACCGATCACCGAGGAGAAGAACAAAGTCTTCCGCAGCCTGCAGCCGCTCGACCCCGCCTGCGTCGTGCGCGGCCAGTACGAGGGCTACCGCGAAGAGGAGGGTGTCGATCCCAACTCGAGCACCGAGACCTTCGTCGCCCTGCGCTGCGAAATCGACAACTGGCGCTGGAGCGGGGTGCCGTTCTACCTGCGCACCGGCAAGCGGATGGGAGAAGGGGCGCGGATCATCTCGATCGCCTTCCGCGAGCCGCCCCACGCGATGTTCCCCGAGCACTCGCGGGTCGGCCGCTACGGCCCCGACCACCTCACCTTCGACCTCGACGAGTCCTCCCGCGTCTCGCTCTCCTTCTACGGCAAGCGGCCGGGGATGGGGATGGTGCTCGACAAGGCGAGCATGCAGTTCTCGCTCGACGAAACCGGCTACCGCGGCGACGCGGTCGAGGCCTACGAGCGGCTGATCCGCGACGCGATGATCGGCGACCGCACCCTCTTCACCACGGCGGGAGGGATCGAGCGGCTGTGGGAAGTCTCCGAACCGCTGCTGCAGGACCCGCCGCCGGTGAAACCGTACCCGCAGGGGTCGTGGGGGCCGTCGGAGATCGGCGCCCTGATCGCGCCGCACTCCTGGCGGCTGCCGTTCGCACGGCGCTGGCGGGAACC
>DASTGL010000309.1:0-3320 GCA_035719145.1 Solirubrobacterales bacterium | reverse complement strand
GGGGCCGGAGGTGGCGAAGGCGACGCCGACCCGGCCGGAGGCTTTCGCGTAGCCCTCGGCGGCGTGGCCGCCGCCCTGCTCGTGGCGCACCTGGACGTGGCGGAAGTCGGCGTCCACAAGGGCGTCGTAGGTCGGCAGGTTCGCCCCGCCGGGGATTCCGAAGACGTCCTTGACGCCCTCGGCCTTGAGGCTTTCCATCAACGTGTCGGCGGCGCGCATAGGAACTGGCGATGGTACCAGCGGCGCCCGCTCGGGCCCGCCGGGCGAATCGGCCTGGATCGGGAGCTTCGCTAAGCCTGCCCGGCCGGCGATTTCGCCGGGTTCCAGCGGGTCTTCGGGTCGATCGCGGTCTCGACGACGCGGCCTTTGTGGCGCTCGATCGCGTGGATGATCGACTCGACCAGCTCCTCACCGAGCAGGGTCGGCTCGAGGCCGAGGTCGAGCAGCTTGGTGTGGATCGCGTTGTAGTAGTGCTCTTCCTTCTCGACCCGCGGGTTCTCGTAGTGCTGGATGTCGACGCTGTAGCCGAGGTGCTCGCCGGCTTCCTTGACCAACCCCGCCAGCTCGAGCACTGAAAATTGCTCGGTGAACTGGTTGAAGACGCGGAACTCGCCGCGCTCGGCCGGGTTCAGGGCCGCCAGTTCGACGCAGGCGAGAGTGTCGCGGATGTTGAGGAAGCCGCGGGTCTGGTTGCCGGCCCCATAGACGGTCAGCGGATGCCCGATTACCGCCTGTACGCAGAAGCGGTTGAGGACGGTGCCGAAGAGCTCGTCATAGTCGAAGCGGGTGACGAGGCGGTCGTCGCGGGCGGTCTCCTCGGTCTCGACGCCGTAGACGACGCCCTGGTTGAGGTCGGTCGCGCGCAGGCCCCAGGTCCGGCAGGCGAAGTGGATGTTGGTCGAGTCGTGGACCTTGGAGCAGTGGTAGAGCGAGCCCGGCAGCTTCGGATACGGGAGCGTGTCCTTGCGGCCCTTGTGCTCGATCTCGATGTAGCCCTCCTCGATGTCGATGTCGGGCTGGCCGTACTCGCCCATCGTCCCGAGCTTGACCAGGTGCGCGTCCGGGACGTGGTCGCGCATCGAGAAGAGCAGGTTGAGGTTGCCGATCACGTTGGCGTGCTGGGTTTCGACCGCGCGCTCGCGCGAGAGCATCGAGAACGGCGCCGAGGCCTGCTGGCCGTAGTGGACGACCGCCTCGGGCAGCGTCTCGGCGACGACCTCGTCGAGGAAGTCGCCGTCCTCGACGGCGCCGATGTAGCTGCGGATCTGCTCGCCGGAGACCTCGCGCCAGGCGGCGATCCGCTCGTCGAGACCCTGGATCGGGGTCAGCGAGGCGGTGCCGTGTTCGGTGTGCCAGCGGCGGCGGGAGAAGTTGTCGACGACGGAGACTTCGTGCCCGCGGGCCGAGAAGCGGAGCGCGGTCGGCCAACCGAGGTAGCCGTCGCCCCCGAGGATGAGGATTCGCATGAGGGCGGGACTTTAATCGGTCGGTCGGCCGCGTGTACCTGTTGAATCCCAGCGATGGCGAGCGGACTGGCGGCGCGAAACGGCGGCTTGATCGGCCTCGGCGCCCTGATCGCGATCTTCCTGCTGGGGCTCGGGCTACGCGTCGGCGAGGCCTGGGACGGCCGGGCGCCCGTCTACGACGCCCAGGCCTACGCGGCGATCGCACGGAACCTGGACGAGGGAAGCGGGTTCACGGTCGGGGCCGGCGCGACGCAACCGTCGAGCAACTACTCGCCAGGGCTGCCGCTGCTCGTAGCGGGGGTCTACGAGGCGACGGGCGGCGTGCACGAACGGCTGGCGCGGGTGCTGCTGGCGGTGATCGGGGCGCTGAGCGTGCTGTTTGCGTATGCGATCGGGAGGCGCTTGGGGCGAGTGGAGAGTTATCTGTCCTATGGCGGGGTTAACTCTCCACTCGTCTGGCCGGCACTGGCTGGTGCGCTGGGGGTGGCGATTTATCCGGCGCTCCTGGAGTACCAGGGGATGCTGATGAGCGAGCCGCTGGCGGCTGCGCTGCTGTCGGGTGGGGTGCTGGCGGCGCTTTGGGCTTGGGACGGTGCCTGGGTGCGGTGGCTCTTGCCGGGCGCCCTGTTTGGGGCGCTGGCGATGGTGCGGCCGGAGTACCTGGGGGTTGCGGTGCTCGTGGCGATCGTGATCGCGGCACGGAAGCTGACGAGCGATTGGCGCGGCTCCCTCTTGCGTGCTGCTGTTTTTCTCGGCGCGGCCCTGGTTCTCATCGCGCCCTGGGCGATCCGCAACGCCGTCGCCCTCGACCGCTTCGTCCCGATCTCCACCGGCGGGGGGCAGGTCCTCTACGCCGGGACCTACCTCCCCTCCGACGGCGATCCCGAAAGGGTCGGCGCCGAAGTGGTGCGCGAAAACCCACAGCTCTTCGCCCCCCAGGACGCGCAACACCTCCGCCTCGAGCAGATCCTCGCGCGGCTTGCGCAAGCCCGCTACCCGAACATGGAAACCGACCAGGCGCTCTCGAAGATGGGCAAGGAACAGCTCTGGGACGACCTCTCCGACCACACCGGCGAATACGCGGGCTTCGTCGCCACCAAGGTCGGGCGCATCTGGTTTCACCCCGCCCGGCAGATCATGCGCGGCTTCCCCTGGATCGTCCTGCAATGGGCACTCGTCCTCCTCGGCCTGCTCGGCCTGGCGATCCTCGCCTGGCTGCGCCGCTGGGAGGCCCTCCTCTTCGCCACGATCATCCTCGCGATCACCGCGATCAGCGCCCTCCTCGTCGCTTCCCCCCGCCGCGTCCTTGTCCTAGTTCCCCTCCTCGCCCCCCTCGCAGCTACC
Source organism: Solirubrobacterales bacterium (assembly GCA_035719145.1). GTDB lineage: Bacteria > Actinomycetota > Thermoleophilia > Solirubrobacterales > 70-9 > VAYN01. The sequence continues at coordinate 510 of DASTGL010000309.1, read as the reverse complement.
ACTCTCACCTACCTCACCACCTCCTTCGGGGGCGCATCCGCTGGCGACCTCACAAAGCCGGGGTCGCCAGCGGATGCGCTCTCCCGCCCCACCCCGGGATAGCCTGAGCCGCCCTTGAAGACCCTCGCCGCCTGGATCCGCGCGCTGCCCGAGCGATACGGCAGGAGGACGCTGATCGCGCTCGCGCTGATCGCCCTCCTCGGCCTCATCGTCCGCGCCTACGTGGTCGTCAACCCTGTCTCGAACCCCGCCGACGACTCGCACGCCTACTACGCGATCTCGAAGGCCCTCTACACGGAAGGGAGCTTCGGCGGTCCCGAATTCCACGACTCGAGCGACTGGTCGCCCGGCGCCCCGTTCCTCTATGCCGCGTCCTACTACGCGACCGGCGGCGCCCGGGAAGGGACGGCGCGGATCGTCGAGGCGCTGCTGGGAGTGGCGACGATCCTCGTCGTCTTCGCCCTCGGCTGGCGGCTGGGCGGGCGCGAGCTCGGGCGCTGGGTCGGCCTC
>DASTGL010000308.1:0-2187 GCA_035719145.1 Solirubrobacterales bacterium | reverse complement strand
CGGCATGGAGCTGGAAGTGCTGATCCCGGTCCTCCTGGCGGGCGTGATCGGCTCGGTCTCCTTCTGGGGCTCGAACGTCGCCTTCGCCAAGCTCCAGGACCTGATCCCGACCCGGCCGATCGCGGCGCCGGGCCAGCAGGTGATCAACGCCGTCCTGCTGCTGGCGATCCTCGTCATCTGCGTCGTCCTCGCGGTCGACCACGAATCGCCCTCGCAGGGCCTCTTCATCCTCCTGTTGGTCCTGGCGGCGATCCTCGGCAACCTCGTCGTCCTGCCGATCGGCGGCGCCGACATGCCGGTTGTGATCTCGCTGCTGAACGCTTTCACCGGCCTCTCCGCCGCCGCCGCCGGCTTCGCCCTCGACAACGTCGCCCTGATCGTCGCCGGCACCTTGGTCGGCTCCTCGGGAACGATCCTCACCCTGGAGATGGCGACGGCGATGAACCGCTCGGTCTCCAACATCCTCTTCTCCGGCTTCGGCGGTGCCCCCTCGGGCGGCGGCGGGGGTAGCGGCGAGGAACGCCCGCATGTCTCGATCGGCGCCCAGGACGCGGCGATCAAGCTCGCCTACGCCGACACCGTCGTGATCGTCCCCGGCTACGGCCTCGCGGTTGCCCAGGCGCAGCACGCGATTAAGGAGGTCGCCGACGAGCTCGAGAAGCGCGGCGTCACCGTCAACTACGCGATCCATCCGGTCGCGGGCCGGATGCCGGGCCACATGAACGTCCTCCTCGCCGAGGCCGACGTGCCTTACGAGAACCTCAAGGAGATGGAGGAGATCAACCCGGAAATGTCGCGCACCGACGTGGCTGTGGTCGTCGGCGCCAACGACGTCACCAACCCGGCGGCGAAAAACGACCCCAACTCGCCGATCGCCGGGATGCCGATCATCGAGGTCAACGAGGCCCAGCAGGTGATCGTGATCAAGCGCTCCCTCAGCCCCGGCTTCGCCGGCATCGACAACGACCTCTTCTACGAACCGAACACCTCGATGCTCTTCGCCGACGCGAAAGCGGCAGCAAGCGAAATCGCCGCCGCGATCGAGGACCTTTAGGCGTCACGAAGTTCTGACGGTGCGGCGCGCCAATTGGCGCGTTTGACACCCACTCGTATGCCGGCGCTTCCTAGCGTCAGGCCATGGCTTCGGAGCGGGGGCAGGGGACGGTCGAGTGGGTCGGGACGCTGTGCGTGGTCGCGCTGCTGCTGGTCGGAATGGTGGCCGCCGGAGTGCGGGTGCCGGGGGTGGCGCTGGCGCAGTCGGTGGCCGACCGGATCCTTTGCGCGGCCTCGCTGGCGGACGGATGCGGTGACGAGCCGACGCTGATTGCGGCCTACGGGAGCGAAGTCGGGAGGCTGGTGCGGGAGCACATGCCCTCGCTGGTCTTCGAGCCGGGATCGCGGGCGGTGCCCGTTGACTTCCGCCGCTGCCGCAGCACCGAGTGCGGCGACGGGCCGGAGGACGGTCTGGTCCATCGCACCGACGAGCATCTGCCGGTGACCGCCTTCGTCCACGTAGTCGACTGCCGGGAGGACGCGGCCGAAGCAACCGAAGCCGCCGGCGCCGGCTGCTCGGGCGACCGCGCCGGCAACCTCTATCTCCAGTACTGGACCTACTACGCGGACTCGGCGACGATGCGGGGCACGCCGATCGTCGGCGAGCGCGGCTACCACGAGGACGATTGGGAGGGCGTGCAGATCCGCATCGGCCCCGACGGCGAAGTCGACGAGCGGGCCTCCTCGCACAACGGCTACAACTCCGAGGCCCAGGGGCCGAGCAACTGGGGGTCAGACGCCGGGGTCGAGGTGGCAAAGGACGTGGTCGAACTGGTCGGCGCCCGCGGCGACAACGGCTGGGCAAAGGAGACCCACCTCCTCTTCGTCTCCGGCGGCAGCCACGCCGGCAACACGATGGACCTCGCCGCGATCGACCGCTACACCCCCGGCCGCCGCGTCCACCTAATTCCGCTAGAGGAAATAGGAGCCACCAGCACCGCTCACTTCGCCATCTCCCCACCCTGGCTGAAGGAAGTCTGGCTCGACCCGGAGGCGGAAGGGACGGGCTGATGGGCGGGAGAAGGTGGCGTCATTTCGAGACGGCGACTGGTCGGCGTCCTGTGAGGGAGTACCTGCGATCGCTGGACGACAAAGACGCGGCTTCCGTGGCAACTGCGATGGAGGACGTCCGAA
>DASTGL010000307.1:0-9769 GCA_035719145.1 Solirubrobacterales bacterium | reverse complement strand
GCCGGCGTCGGCGTAGGCCTGGCCGAAGATCAGCAGCGCCAGTGGCGCCACCAGCGCCGTCAGGAGCGCCATCGGCGCCACCAGCCGCATCGAGTGCGCCAGCGCCCGGCGCGTCAGCCGCCGCAGCTGCGGCATGTCGAGGGCCGCCTCGACGGTCAGCGAGGTGGTGACGTTGAGGGCCACCAGCTGCAGGGAGAGCGAGATCATCCAGGGGACGTAGAAGTAGGCGGCCTGCGAGGCGCTGACCTGGTTGGTGACGAGGATCGGCAGGTACATGTTCCCGACCAGGGCGAAGAGGTTGCCGCCGTAGTTGCCGGCCGCCATCCGGATCACCTTGGCGCGGTCGAGTTCGCCGAAGGAGCGGTAGCGCGGCAAAAGCCGGCGGAAGATCAGGTAGTTGATCACCACGATCGCCGGCAGCAGCGGCAGGTTCCAGGCGACGAACGGGCCGGCGTGCGGCAGCAGCGCCGCCAGCGCGATCAGCAAGATCAGCTTCCCCAGCGCGTACAGCGAGTTCTCGAGCGGGATCCAGCGGGCCGTGCGCAGGCCGGTGAGGACGCTGTCCTGGAGGGTGAAGACGGTGGTCGCCGCCGTCGCCAGGGTGAAGCCGACGAGCCAGCCGGGCTCCTGGAGGAAGTCGAGCGTCGGCGACCAGATGCTGCTCGTCGCCGCGACGATCGCTCCGAAGATCAGCGAGAGGACCGTGGTCAGCCCGTAGCTGACGCCGATCAGGCGCTTGTCGGCGGTGCCGGCGATCGGCAGGTAGCGGACCAGGACCGCGGAGAGGCCGAGCGAGCAGACGCCGGAGACCAGGGTCATCGCCGAGATCGCCGCCGCGCTCTGGCCGACCTCGTGGGCGGAGTAGGAGTGGGCGGCGAGGGCCCAGAAGGCGACCCCGAGCAGGCTGGTGATGCCGGTGCCGAGGATCAGGTAGTAGCCGGTGCGGTACAGCTGGTCGTCGAGGTGGCCGCGCAGGCGGGCGAGGCCGCGCGGCGCAGCCGGGGACGAGGTCGAAGTCTCCACCGCTACCGCGCTCCGCGGCCGGCGGTTTCCCAGAGGACCTCGTCGCGCCCCGTGTTCCTCCACAGCGCCTTCGCCCCTGGATGGCGGCGGGCGAAGTCTTCGCCGCTGAGGACGAAGCGGGAGGGGGCTGGTTGTCGGGTGCCGTGGAACAAGGTCAGTTCACTCTTCGGCAGGAACCACTGCACGGTGTAGAGCCCGATCGTGTCGTAGTGGTCGAGGTCATAGGCGATCTTGACAGCACCGGCCCCTGCCGCTGCCGCCTCCGGGCTTTCCCAGCCGGCCGGGTAGACGGCGCGCTGGGAGCTGCGGACCGGGTTCCAGGCACCGTAGGCGATGACCGGGACGAACAGGGCGATCGCCAACCCCGCGGGCGCCCACTTTCCCCGCCCGCGCGCCCAGAGCAGCAACGCGGCGCCGGCGGCGGCGACGAGCGCCGCCCCGATCAGGACCCCGGCCCCGAGCTGGACCGTGACGAACGGCAGCGCCGAGATGTTCCAGCGGTTGGGCGGGTCCGGGTCCGAGGCCGTCGCCCGGATCGCGACGACGATCGCGGTGAGGACGCCGAAGCCGACCAGCGGCCAGGCCGGCCGCCGCCAGGCGGCGCGGGAGAGCGCGGCGAGCCCGAAGGCGACCAGCGCCGGCGCCACCACCTCGGTGTAGCGGCCGTAGATCAGCATGTCGGGACGGGTCCGTTCCGGAAAGGCGGCCGCCGAGATCACCAGCAACAGCCCCGTCAGCGCCAACAGCACACCCACCACCGGCGCCCCCCGCTCCTCCCCCCGAACTGCATCAACTTGATCATCTGCTGGGTGGTCAAGTTGATGCAGTTCGCTTCGCGGGCGGAGGAAGTCCCAGGTGGCGGCTGCCGCTAGGCCGAAGGTGGCGACCAGGAGGTACCAGGTCTGGCCGATCAGGTTGGCGAGCGTCGTCCGCAGGCCGCTGAAGCCGGCGAGGCTGTCCATCCGTTCGCTCAGTTCGTCGGGGGCGGAGCCGGCGTAGTTGTGGTCGATCAGGTAGCTGTCGAGGAAGTGGACGCCGGCGAAGGCGAGCGCGATCGCCCCCAGGCCAGCGAGGAGCGCCGCCGGGCGCAGCCGCCGCCGCCACGCCAGCCAGAGGAGCCCGCCGACCGCCAGCGCGACGGCGACGATCATCCGGTTGTGGACCGCCCAGAGAGCGCCGGTCGCCGCGCCCAATCCCACGGCCCAGGCGACGTCGTTGCCCCGTTCGCGAGCGGAAACCACGCCGCCGAAGGCGATCAGCCAGACCACGACCAGCGGGAAGAGCGCGTTCTCCGACATCGCCACCTGCGAGAGCACGGTCAGCGCCGGGTAGGCGGCGCCGGCCAGCGCCGCCCACAGCGCCAGCTGCGGCCGCACCCGGCCGAACCGCGTCAGCAGCAGGTAGAGGAGGGGGAAGACCGCGGCCGCCAGGGCGGTGTTGAGGACCAGCACGAGGTGGTAGGTGAAGGTCGGGCTGGCGCCCAGCTCGACCAGCGGCGCGATCAGCAGCGAGTAGCCGCCGCGATAGAAGGGGGCCTGTTCGAGTTGACCGGCAACGCCGCCGGCGAGGACGCGGGCGTTGGTCAGGTAGCCGGTCTCGTCGGCGACGAGAACCGGGCCGCTGCGGATCAGCGAGAGGACCAGCCGCGCGGCGAACAGGACGAACGTGCCGGCAAGCAGCCGGTACCGCACGGACTGGTTCATCTACTCCGCGAACGGAGAGGATGCTGCTTTGTCAGGCCAAAGCCGGCAGGGTCAGGCGGCCCGAGCACGGTGCCTCGCCAGCGCCAGCTCGTAGGCCGCCTCGACCTGCGGCACCACGGTGGCCGGGCTGAACTTCGCCGCCTGCTGCTTTGCCGCAGCGCCCAACCGCTCCCGCAGCTCCGCGTCGCCGATCAGCCGCTGCATCGCCGCTATCAGCGCCGACCGGTCTTCCGCCGGGACCACCAGGCCGGTCTCGCCGTCGACGACGATGTCGCGCAGGCCGCCCATGTCGGTGGCGACGATCGGCTTGCCGGCCGCCGCCGCCTCCAGGGCGACGAGGCCGAAGGGCTCCGGCCACAGCGAGGGGGCGACGCTGAAGAGCGAGCGGCGCAGCGCCTCGATCGCCAGCGTGTGCGGCCAGGCTCCCAGCGCGTGGACCCCCGGCCGCCCTTTCAGCTCGTCGAGGTAGCAGCGGCCGACCAGAACGAGCGGCGGCGGGTCGGTAAGGCCGCGGTAGGCCTCCGCCAGCTCCCAGGCTCCCTTGTCCTCGGTGACGTCGCCGAAGTAGAGGATGAACGGCTCCTGGGGCAGCTGGGCGAGGCGTGGGTCCTCGAGCGGCGCCGGCGGCAGTTTGCCGATGAAGTTGGGGATCACCCGCGAGACTTCGTCCTCGTCGATTCGGCAGAGCTCCTCGACCGTCTCGCTGACCGGCAGGTAGACGTCGACGTGGCGGCGCAGCCGCGACTCCTGCGAGCGGGTGCCGAAGGCGGCGACCAGGCCTTTCGTCGGCCCGTAGTGGCTGACCGCGCAGCGCTGGCACTTGACCGGCGCCGGCCCCGAGCAGACCTGGTTCTCGTGGCGCAGCCGCCGCGTCGCGCAGATCAGCCCGTAGTCGTGCAGGGAGAGGGCGAGGGCGCTGTGGGATGTCCGCGCCAGCGGCAGGTAGGAGTGGACGATCCAGTTGTGGGCGTGGACGATCTGCGGCCGCTCGCGCCGCAGCACCCGGCTGAGGTCGAGGACGGTCTCGGGGTCCGGGAGCGGAGGGGCGTGGCGGCGTTCGACGCCGCGGCGGCTGCGCACGACGCGGTAGCTGCTGCTGCGCAGCGGGTGGACCGTCACCCCGGCGACCTCGTCGTTCGGCGCCCCGCCCGGCTGCTGCAGCGTCGCCACCGAGACCTCGTGCCCGCGCGCCACCAGCTCGCGGCTGAGGTCCTCGACCACGCGCTCTTCGCCGCCGACGATCGGGGCGAAGGATTGGGCGAGCATCATGATTCGCATGGGGGGAGAGTGGCAGGGTACGGGCGGAGGGCGTGCCAAAATCGAGCCGGTGCCGAGCGAGCCGCCCACCATCTCGGTCGTCATCTGCGCGTACACGCGCGACCGTCTAGAGGTTCTAAGCGAATCCGTCGACTCCTTGCGGGCGCAGACGCTGCCCGCGCACGAGATCGTGCTGGTGATCGACCACGCGCCCGAGCTGCTGGAGGAGGTCCGGAGGCTCTGGCCCGACCTGAAGATCGTCGAGAACCGCGAGCGCAAGGGGCTCTCCGGCGCCCGCAACAGCGGCGTAGCGGAGGCGACGGGCGAGGTCGTCGCCTTCCTTGACGACGACGCGATCGCCGCCCCCGACTGGCTCGCCCGCCTCGCCGCGGCCTACGCCGAGCCGCGGGTGCTGGGGGCGGGGGGGACGGTGCGGCCGCGCTGGGTCGAGGGCAAGCCCGCCTGGTTCCCGCCCGAGTTCGACTGGGTCGTCGGCTGCACCCACTCGGGGATGCCGCAACGGCTCGAACCGGTCCGCAACCTGGTCGGCGCCAACATGTCCTTCCGCCGTCAACCCCTTATTGAAGTGGGCGGCTTCAGCCACGAGCTCGGCCGGGTCGGGACGCTGCCGGTCGGCTGCGAGGAGACCGACCTCAGCATCCGCGTCCACCAGCGCTGGCCCGAGGCGGAGATCCTCTACGACCCCGCCGCCGCGGTCGAGCACGTGGTGCCGCCGGCCCGCGGCCGAGTCCGCTATTTCATCGACCGCTGCCGCGCCGAGGGCCGCTCGAAGGCGGTGCTGAGCGGCATGGTCGGGACTCAGGACGGCCTCTCCTCCGAGCGCTCCTACGTGCGGCGGACCCTGCCGCTCGGCGTCCTCCGCGATCTCGGCGCGGTCTTCAAGGGCGATTTCAGCGGCCCCAGCCGGGCGGCGATGATCGTCGTCGGCCTCGCCGCGACCACCGCCGACTACCTGCGGGTCCGCACCGGCATCGCCAAGCCCGACGACGCCGAGGCCGCGCACCCGAGCTCCAACGGCACCGTGCCCCGGGTGCTGATGGTGACCCCGCGCAGCCCCCTTGCCCAGGGCGGGGTGGAGCGGCACGTGCTCGAGGTCAGCACGCGGATGGCCGCCGCCGGCGTCCACGTCGAGGTGATCTGCACCGACCCCGAAGCCGGCGAGGCGACTGAGCAGACCCACGAAGGGGTCCGCATCCGCACCCTGCGCGCCTGGCCGCGCGGCCGCGACTGGCACTTCGCGCCGGGGATCTGGCGGGCGATGGGCGCGGAGAAGTGGGACCTCGTCCACATCCAGAGCTACCACACGCTGGTCGCCCCGCTGGCGATGCTGCGGGCGCTCAGCCTGCGCGTGCCCTACGTCGTCACCTTCCACGGCGGCGGCCACTCGCTCGAGCACCGCAACCGCGCCCGCGGCCTGCAGATGCGGCTGCTGCGCCCGCTCCTGCGCCGGGCCGCCCGCCTGGTCGCGATCGCCCGCTTCGAGATCGAGCAGTACGGCGCCGCCCTGGGGGTCCCGCCCGAGCGCTTCGTCTTCATCCCCAACGGCACCGACCTCAGCTTCTCCGACGGCGACATCGCCGCGGCCGAGCCGCCGGTGCCGATGCTGGCCTCGATCGGCCGACTCGAGCGCTACAAGGGCCACCACCGTGTGCTCGAGGCGTTTCCGCTGGTGCTCGCGCAGCGTCCCGAGGCGCGGCTGCTGATCGTCGGCAAGGGCCCTTATGAAGAGGAGCTGCGCCGCCGGGTGCAGGAGCTGGGGCTGGGGGAGAGCGTCGAGGTGACCAGCGTCCCGCCCGGCGACCCGCGGGGGATGGCGGCGCTGCTCGGCCGCGTCTCCCTCGTCGTCCTGATGAGCGAGTTCGAGAGCCACCCGCTGGTCGCCCTGGAGGCTGCCGCCGCCCGCCGCCGGTTGCTGGTCGCCGACGCCGGCGGCCTCTCGGAGATCGCCGAGGACGGCTTCGGCCGCGCGATCCCGCTCGACTCGACCCCCGAGCAGATCGCCGTCGCCGCCCTCGAAGAGCTGGAGAAGCCGCCGCCCGAGACCTCACCGAGCCTCACCTCCTGGGACGAGTGCGCCGCCGCCCTGCTCGCTCTCTACGGCTCGCTACTCAATAGTGAGGTGCCGATAGCCGACGTTACGTCCAGTGGCCGCACTTCCGGCCGCGGACAAACGTCCAGCTCACCCGGACCGTAGTAATCGCCGCTAGGGGCGGGTCGATGGAAGCCGGGCAATGGCCCCGGCTCGAATCCTCCCCAAGCTCCTCGTCCTCTGCCTCGCCCTCGCGGCGCTGACGGCCCCGAGCGCTCTCGCCGCCGAAGGCGTCGGTCCCGCCAAGTCCCTCGGCGGCGCCAAGACTTCGAGCTACACCAGCAGCGGCCGCGACAAGACCAGCGGCAGCAGCACGACCACCACGACCGGCACGACCACCACGACCACCGGCAAGAAGGATGTCGTGAAGGTCTCCAAGCCGGCCCCTACGCCGACCCCGGCCCCCGAACCGGCTCCGGAACCCGCTCCCGAACCGGCTCCGGAACCCGCTCCCGTGAGCGGCACCGGCGGCCCGATCTACTGGGGCGCGACGATCGGCACGCAGCTCACCGGCAACCAGCCGCCCTGGGACATGTCAGCGGTCAGCAAGTTCGAGGAAGCGGCTCACAAGAAGGTCTCGATGGTGAACTTCTTCCAGCCCTTCGCCAACTGCAACCCGACCTGCTCCTTCTACAACTTTCCCACCTCGCCGCTGGAAAACATCCGCACCCACGGTTCGATCCCGGTCCTCAGCTGGAGCTCGCAGTCGATCCCCTCGACCAAGAGCGAGCCCGACTTCCAGCTCTCCGACGTGATCGCCGGCCGCTACGACTCCTACATCCGCGAATTCGCCACCAAGGCGAAGAACTGGGGCCACCCCTTCATGCTCCGCTTCAACTGGGAGATGAACGGCAGGTGGTTCCCCTGGCACGAGGGCGTCAACGGCAACCAGCCCGGCGAATTCGTCACCTCCTGGCGCCACGTTCACGACATCTTCACCGAAGTCGGCGCCACCAACGTCACCTGGGTCTGGTGCCCGAATGTCGAATTTAGCGGCGCGACGCCGCTGGCCGAGCTCTACCCCGGCGACGCCTACGTCGACTGGACCGGCCTCGACGGCTACAACCGCGGCACCAACCCGGTCTCGCCGGAAGGGTGGAGGACCTTCAGCCAGGTCTACAAGTCGAGCTACAACACGATCGCCGGCTCGATCGCTCCCTCGAAGCCGCTGATGGTCGGCGAGGTCGCCTCCAGCGAGTACGGCGGCTCGAAGGCCGCCTGGATCAAGGACATGCTGGCCCGGGTCCCGACCGAATACACGCAGATCCGGGCGCTGCTCTACTTCGACAAGTACGACAGCAGCATGGACTGGCCGGTGGAGACCTCCAGCAGCGCCCTCAGCGCTTTCGCCGAAGGCGTCCAGAGCTCCGCCTACGTCGGCAACACGCTTTCCTCACTCTCGGCGACGAAGATCCTGCCGTTGGGCTGACGGCTGGGATGCAACCCCACCTGGACAAATGTCCAGGTGGGGGGCCGAGGGCTGGAACAGACGGCCAGACGGCCGATGGGCTCCTATGCCCCAAGGTTCTTCGAGCCGTCTCCTCGCCCGCATATGCCTGCTGGCGACCGCGATCTTCCTGCTCAGCGCCGGAATTGCCCTGGCCAAATCCGAGGGCGAGGCAGGGGGACATAACAAGGCGAAGCTGGCCAACGCGCGGGCCTTGGGCGGGTTCCACCGCGCCGTCTGCGCCCGTCCCGCTCGCCTCAAGCGAGTCGCCGTGCGCCGCCGCTGCGCCCAGGCCTCCAACGCCGCCCGCGGCGAAAAGCCGGCGCCGGTAACCCGCACGCCGCAGCCGCTCTTCTGGGGCGCGACGATCGGCCCCCAGCTCACCGGCACCCAGGCCCCCTGGGACATGAACGCGGTCTCCAAGTTCGAGCAGGGGGCGGGCAAGTCGGCCTCGGCGGTGCAGTTCTTCCAGCCGTTCGCCAACTGCAACCCGGGCTGCTCCTTCTACCGCTTCCCGACCACGCCGATGGACAGCATCCGCAACCACGGCTCGATCCCGGTCCTCAGCTGGAGCTCGCAGTCGATCCCCTCGAGCCTGAACGAGCCGGACTTCCAGCTCGGCGACCTGATCGAAGGCCGCTACGACGAATACATCCGCAAGTTCGCCGAAGAAGCGCGCGACTGGGGCCACCCCTTCTTCCTCCGCTTCGACTGGGAGATGAACGGCGGCTGGTTCCCCTGGTCAGAGGGCGTCAACGGCAACCAGAGTGGGCAGTTCGTCGCCGCCTGGCGCCACGTCCACGACATCTTCGCCGCTGCCGGCGCCGGCAACGCTACCTGGGTCTGGTGCCCGTTCGTCGAAGGCGGCGAACCGGCGGGCCGCCTCAGCTCGCTCTACCCCGGCGATGCCTACGTCGACTGGACCGGCCTCGACGGCTACAACTGGGGCACCAACCCCGCCGCGCCGAACGGTTGGCGCAGCTTCGATCAGCTCTTCGCCGGCAGCTACGGCGCGATCGCCGGCAGCGTCGCCCCCGCAAAGCCGATGATGATCGCCGAGGTCGGCTCCAGCGAGTACGGCGGCGACAAGGCGGCCTGGATCCGCGATGCCCTCGCCAAAGTCCCGGTCGACTACCCGCAGGTCCGCGCCTTCCTCTGGTTCGACAAATTGGACGACAACATGGACTGGCCGATCGAGAGCTCGGGCAGCGCCACCTCCGCCTTCGCCGAAGGGGTCGGCCAGTCGGTCTTCGTCGGTGCCGACTACGGCCAGCTCGCCGGCGGCCCGATCCAGCCGCCGAGCTGAGCCAAGCCTGCCGGTGACCGCATCCGCGTTTCCTACACTGCCCGCTCTGCTCTCGAAGGCGAAAACGCGGCGCCCAGGGGGGGCGCGCCTGTCAGCGGTGCTGGTCTTGGCGCTCGTCGGTGCCTGCCTGGCCGCCCCGAGCGTCCCCGCCGCCCCCGCAATAGCCGCGAAGCCGGCGCATAAGCCGCACCTGAAGCCGAAGCCGCTCTACTGGGGCGCCTGGATCAGCGACCCCGCCAGCGACCGCGACGCGCCCTGGGACATGAGCCGGGTCGCCGAATTCGAAGCGCTCGTCGGCAAGGGTCTCTCGCTGATCGAGTTCTCCTCCCCCTGGCAGGACTGCAGCCGCAGCCCCTGCCGGCCCTACCGCTTCCCGACCGAAGCGATGAACAACGTCCGCGGCTACGGCGCGATCCCGGTCTTCAGCTGGGGCTCGGAAGCCTCCCCCCGCAGCTCGGCCGAACAACCGGCTTTCACCCTCGGCAACCTGATCGACGGCAGCTACGACGCCTACATCCGCGAATTCGCCGAAGAAGCGCGCGGCTGGGCGCACCCGTTCTTCCTCCGCTTCGACTGGGAGATGAACGGCAACTGGTTCCCCTGGTACGAGGGGGTGAACGGCAACTCGCCCGGCCAGTACGTCGCCGCCTGGCGCCACGTCCACGACATCTTCAGTGCCGTGGGCGCAAGCAACGCCACCTGGGTCTGGTGTCCCTACGCCGACACGGAAAAGCGGTTGCGCAAGCAACGCCTGAAGAGCCTTTATCCCGGCAGCGCCTATGTCGACTGGACCTGCCTCGACGGCTACAACTGGGGTCAGAACCCCGTCAACCCGCGCCCCTGGCGGAGCTTCTCCGAAATCTTCGACCCGGCCTACAACCTGCTGACGAAGAAGATCGCCCCGCGCAAGCCGCTGATGCTGG
>DASTGL010000306.1:0-12020 GCA_035719145.1 Solirubrobacterales bacterium | reverse complement strand
CACGGTCGCGCTGCCGCAGGGATTCGGCCTCAACCCCGCTGCCGCCGATGGCCTGCAGACCTGCACCGACGAGCAGTTCGGCAAGGGGACCCGCAACCCGGTCGCCTGCCCGCCGCAGTCGGTGGTCGGCCGGGCGCGGATCGAATCGCCGCCGCTGGTCGACCAGACGAACCCGCAGCCCGAAGAAGTCCTCGAAGGCAACGTCTACGCCGGCAAGCAGCTGAGCCGTGACCCGGCCTCCGGCGACGAGTACCGGATCTTCATCGAGGCGAAGTCCGATCGCTACGGGATCTCGGTGCGGCTGGTCGGCAACGTCCACGCCAACCCGGTGACCGGGCAGCTGACGACGACGATCGCCGAAACGCCGCAGGTGCCCTTCACCTCCTTCGACCTCACCTTCGACGGCGGCGCCCACGCCGTCCTCAGCAGCCCGCCGACCTGCGGGCCGAACAAAGGCACCGCGGTGATGATCCCCTGGTCCGGCACCCCGCCGGTGACCACCGGCGACAGCTTCGCCCTCAGCGACAATCCCGCCGGCGGCGCCTGCCCGAAGACGATGGCCGAGCGCCCGTTCGGCCCCGCCTTCGCGGCCGGGCCGGCGAGCTCGAAGGCCGGCGCCTTCAGCCCGGTCTCGATCCGGATCGCCCGGCCCGACGGCCAGCAGGAGCTGAAGGGCGCCGACATCGTCCTGCCGCCGGGGATGACCGGCAAGCTCCGCGGTATCCCCTACTGCCCCGAGGACGCCCTCGCCGCGGCCGCCTCGAGGTCGGGCGCGGACGAGAAGGCGGCCTCGAGCTGCCCCAGCGCGAGCCAGGTCGGCACCGCCACGGTCGCCGCCGGCACCGGTCCCGCCCCCTACAAGATCGACGGCAAGGTCTTCCTCTCAGGCCCCTACCACGGGGCTCCTCTCTCCCTCGCAGTGGTCACCCCCGCCACGGCCGGGCCGTATGACCTCGGCACGGTCGTGGTCAGGGTGGCCCTCTTCGTCGATCCTGAAACGGCCCAGATCCATGCCGTCTCCGATCCGATCCCCGACGTCTTCGGCGGCGTCCAGCTGAGCATCCGCTCGGTCGACCTGAAGATGGACCGGCCGAACTTCACCCTCAACCCGACCAGCTGCGAACCGTTCGCGACCGCCGGCTCGCTTGCCGGGGGCGGGGGAGACCCGACCAACCCGGCGGCCTTCAGCGCCTTCGGCGTCAATGTCCCCTTCCAGGCGAGCGACTGCGACAAGCTCGACTTCAAGCCGAGGCTGTTCACGAAGCTGATCGGCGGCCGCAAGTCGCTGCGCCGCAACGGCCACCCGGCCTTCCGCGCGATCCTCGTCGCCCGCGAAGGCGACGCCAACATCAAGCGCGCGGCGCTGACCCTGCCGCACTCGCAGTTCCTCGACCAGGGACACATCGGGACGATCTGCACCCGGGTCCAGCTCGCCGCCTCCGCCTGCCCTGACCGCTCCATATATGGATACGCGCGGGCGCAGTCGCCGCTGCTCGACGACGAAGTCGCCGGTCCCGTCTACCTGGTCTCCTCCGACCACGAACTGCCGGACCTGCTGGCCGACCTGCACGGTCAGGTCAACGTGCGGCTGCGCGGCGTCATCAGCTCCGCCAAGGCGCGGATGCGGACGGTCTTCTATCCCGTGCCGGACGTGCCGGTGAGCAAGTTCACGCTGCAGATGAAGGGCGGCAAGAAGGGCCTGCTGGTCAACTCGCGCGATCTCTGCAAGGGCCACAACCGCTCCTTCCTCAACTTCAAAGCCCAGAACGGCAAGAGCCTGAAGGTGAAGAAGCTGCCGCTGCGGACGCCGGGCTGCCGCCACGCCCACAAGAAGAAGACGAAGCATGGCCGCAGGCACGGGGCCTGAGGCGATTAACAGCGCGTCCAGATGGGTACGGACCCCCAACAGGTGAGGAAACGGGCTGCACAGCTGCTGCTGCTTGCCGCGTTCTGCGGGCTCCTTTTCGTGCCCGCGGCGCAAGCCGGCGAAGTTCCCTTCGCGCCGCAGGACAACGCCCATCCGACCGCGAACGACGGCTGGCAGGCGGGGACCTGCAACGTCCCGACCTGCACCCCCGTCAGCCCCAGCTCCGAGTTCTACGAAAAAGCCGCCGGGCACCCGCCTTACGGGATGACCCAGTTCATCATCAAGCACCACGCCTCCGGCCTGCCGGGGCATGAAGAACCGGACGTGAACCTGAAGGACATCCGAGTCGACCTGCCGGTAGGGCTAAGCGTCAATCCGGGCGCGGTGCCGCGGTGCCCTTACGAAGCAATGCAGCTCGAACACGTGAGCGATTGTGCTACCGCTGCGCCACTCAGCGTCGTCGGGGAAAGCTGGGTCTTCGTCTCGGACGAAGCCGGGCTTCTGCCTCCGGTGGAAATCAAAGCCGACGTCTACAACCTCGAACCCAAAAAAGGCCAGCCCGCTCGCTTCGGCTTCACGGTGGCGCCGGTTCCCCTCTTGCCGGGCATCGGGTCCAACGACATCTTCCTCGAAGCCGACGTCGCTTGGGACTCCGACTTCCACGAGGGGTTCACGATCGCCGTCCCCAAGGTCCAGCTGGTGAAGCTGCTGAAAAACCGCCTCGTCTTCAACGGCAGGGCCCATGCGCCGGGCGGACAGGGGTACTTCCTGACGACGCCGAGCACCTGCTGGAACCCGAACACCGACGCCACCCACCAGCACACCTACTCGACCTACGCCCGCGGCGACTCGATCGAAAACCCGGACCCGAACTTCCCCAACGGCTCGCCCTTCGTCGAGTCTCCGCTGCCGCCCGGGACCTTCCCCAAGAGCTGCAACACGATCCCCTTCGAACCGACGATCCACGTCGACGGCGGGACCAACTCCGTCGATTCGCCGGCCGCGGTTAACACCGAAGTGCACGTGCCGATCGAAGAAAACGCGAACGGCCAGGAAACCTCGACGGTGCGGACCGCGAAGGTGACGCTGCCGCAGGGCATGGGCCTGAACCCGTCGGCGGCCAACGGCCTCGCCGCCTGCACGCCGGACCAGTTCGGCAAGGGGACCCGCAATCCGGTCGCCTGCCCGGACAACTCGAAGATCGGGACCGCAACCGTCGTCAGCGAGGCCCTTCCAGACCAGCCGCTGACCGGCGACGTCTACGTCGGCAAACAGGAAAGCCGCGATCCGGAATCCGGCAAGGAGTTCCAGATCTACGTGCACGCGGTCTCGGCTCGCTACGGCGTCGACCTTCGCCTGATCGGCAACGTCTTCGCCAACGCGAAGACCGGCCAGCTGACCGCCTACTTCGACGACCCGGCCAAGAACGTCACTCGCGGCGGCAACGCCGACAACATCCCCCATGGCCTGCCGCAGGTCCCCTTCACCAACTTCAAGATCACGATCAACGAAGGGCAGAAGGCGGCGCTCAGCAGCCCGCCCACCTGCGGCCCGAACAAAACGACCAGCGACATCACCCCCTGGTCGGCGGAGTTCGGCGGCAAATCAGCCAGTCCCGGCGACGAGTTCACCCTCGCCACGCTTCCGGGCGGCGGCGCCTGCCCGAAGACGTTGGGCGATCGGCCTTTCAGCCCCGGCTTCAGCGCCCAGCCGAAAAGCGACGACGCCGCCGCCTTCACCCCGTTCATGGCGCACTTCACCCGTCCGCCGGGACAGCAGGAGCTGAAAGGCCTCGACATCACCCTGCCGCCCGGCGCGACGGCAAAGCTCGCCGGCGTCTCCTACTGCCCGCCGGCCGCGATTGCCGCCGCCGGGTCTCGCTCCGGGGCCGACGAGAAGAGCAACCCGAGCTGCCCCGACGACAGCAAGATCGGCGTCGCCAACGTCGAAGCCGGCACCGGGGACTCGCCGCTGAAGATCAGCGGCACCGCCTACCTCGCCGGGCACTACGAAGGTGCGCCGCTGTCGGTCGTCGTCGTCACCCCGGCGATCGCCGGGCCCTTCGACCTCGGCAACGTCGTTGTCCGCGTGCCGCTCTTCGTCGATCCGGAAACCGCTCAGGTCCACACCAAGACCGACGCCCTGCCCGACGTCTACGGCGGCACCAAGCTCGACATTCGTTCGATCTTCCTCAACCTCAATCGCAAAGAATTCACCCTCAACGGCACCAACTGCGACAAAGCCGCGACCGCTGGCGTGATCAAGGGCGGCGGCTCGGACCCGACCAACCCGGCGGCCTACTCGTCCTTCGCCGTCAGCGACGCGTTCCAGGCGAAGAACTGCGACAAGCTCGGCTTCAAGCCGAAGCTGAAGATCCGCCTCTTCGGCAAGACCCGCCGCGCCAAGCACCCGAAACTGCGGGCGATCCTGACTACGCGCCCGGGCGACGCCAACATCGCCCGCGCCTCGGTCGCGCTGCCGCATGCGCTCTTCCTCGACCAGGCGAGCCTTGGCAGCGTCTGCACCCGGGTCCAGTTCGCCGCCAGCCAGTGCCCGAAGAAATCCATCTACGGCTACGCCCGGGCCTTCACGCCGCTGCTCGGCAAACCGCTGGAAGGACCCGTCTACCTGCGCTCGTCGAACAACACGCTGCCCGACATGGTGGCTCACCTGCAGGGGCAGGTCGACATCGATCTCGATGGTCGGATCGACAGCTTCAAGGGCGGCATCCGAACCACCTTCGACCGGGTCCCCGACGTGCCGGTGACCAAGTTCGTGCTGACCCTGCCGGGCGGCAAGAAGGGCCTGCTGGTCAACTCGCGCAACCTCTGCGCCAAGCCGGTCAAAGCGATCATCCGGATCAAAGGCCAGAACGGCAAGAAGGCCAACCGCAAGCCGAAGCTGCGCACCCCGTGCAAGAAGAAGAAGCACGGCAAGAAGCACGGTCGCCGCCACAAACACTGACACCAAAAAGTGTTACGTCACCAATCGGTGACACGTTTATACGTATGGGTACACGGCGAGGTACTTGAAAGACCCGCACCGATGTGTAATGTCTTTCGCGGGAGGGTTGTTCTGGGCGCTCACAGGGGGGCGTCCTCGTAAGGGAAAACGAGGAGGAAATTGATGGCGAAGCGCTCAATGGCGTTATTGCTTTTGTGTCTCGGTGCTCTGCTGGTTGTGCCTGCATTGGCGCAGGCGGCACCGCTCACGATCACCAAATGGGAATCGTTGACTTGCAAAGAAGACAACGAGTTGCCGGTAGCTCCGGGTGTGCCGGAACCGGGATATGAATCGACCTTGCCGACGCCACCCGAACAATGTGTCGGAACCGATCTGAGCAAGCTGTACACGCAGGCGGCCGGCCATCCCAACTTCGGCATCACCGATTTCAGGATCGCCACCTATCCGGCGATCGCAAAAATCGGTGGCTTCCCAACCTCCTTCGTCAAAGACATCGTGGTCAACACGCCGGAAGGTCTAAGTGTCAATCCGCAGGCTGCTCCGGAATGCGAGGTGGCAACCTTCGAAGAAGGGAAATGCCCTGCCGCGTCTATCGTTGGATTCAACTACCTGACGGTTGCGGCGCAGTCTCCCGCCGGATCCCCGCCTGAATGCGCGCCGGCCGGCGAATGCTTGCAGGCGCGAGTCAAACTGCCGGTGTACAACCTGGTCCCGTTCGAGGGCCATCCCTCAATGGTTGGATTCTTGTCGCAGTCCGGAGCAACCTTCATCGTCGGGTCACTGAGTCCGGTTGATCAGCACGTCATCTTCACGATCAGCGATATCCACCCACCGTCACCGACGAGTCCCCCGATAATCGAGTCGCGCTTGGTCTTCAACGGCCGGGCGGGGAACGGCACCTACCTGACGATGCCGAGCAACTGCGCCGGTGGGCAGACCTCGACCCTCTTCCTTGATTCACAGGGCCCACCCTATGAAGCTGAACAGACCAGCGACGAAGCTAGTTACACGACGCCGACCGGGGCGACCGGCTGTGAGAATGTGCCGTTCGATCCATCGATCGGGGTCAGCGCTCCGGGCGGTGCTGTCGACTCGCCGGATCCGACCACGGTCAACGTGGACATTCCGTTCGAACCGGGTCCCGAAAACATCTCCAACTCCTATCTGAAGGTAGCTCGAGTCACGCTGCCCAAGGGAATGGGAATCAACCCGTCGGTGGCTAACGGGCTTCAAGTCTGCACCGATGATCAGTTCCACTACCACACCGACCTGCCGGTCGAATGCCCGGAGGCGTCGAAAATCGGCACCGTCGAGGTCCAGACTCCGTCGCTGCCACCGAACTCTCTGTTCGGTGACGTTTATGCAGCGGCGCCGCTGAATAACAATCCGAGCAGTGGAGAAGAGTTCCGGATTTTCATCCACGCATTCTCGACCCGCTACGGCGTCAATGTGAGGCTGAAGGGGAACGTGTTCCCCGATCTCCAGACGGGTCAGCTCACGGCTGTCGTCGCCGAAAACCCGCAGGCAACCTTCAGCTCTTTCCGCCTGCACTTCAACACGGTTGACAACAAGGTCCTGACCCTGCCGCCTACTTGCGGGCAGAACACCGCGACCTCGGATCTCACTCCCTGGTCAGAACGGGCCGACGCTAACCCGTCAGCCGACCTGGCTCTAAGCAACTATCCCGGTGGGGGCAACTGCCCGAAAACGATGGCCGACCGGCCGTTCGGTCCCAGCTACAACGCCAAACCCGACAGCAGTAAAGCGGGCTCCTACAGCCCCTTCCACGTGCTCATAACGCGGAAAGACGGCGAACAGGAGCTGAAGGTCGTCAACGTCACCTTGCCGAAGGGTCTGACTGGCAAGCTGGCCGGGATCCCGTATTGCCCGGAGGCAGCGATAGCCGCCGCCGCGAACAGCAGCGGTGCGGCAGAGAAAGCGAACCCGAGCTGTCCAGGGGAAAGCCTCCTCGGCTCGGCTGTCACGCGGGCCGGCACGGGCAACAACCCGTTCAAAATCGGCGGCAACGTCTACCTCGCCGGTCCCTACAAGGGTGCACCGCTCTCCTTGGTAACGGTGACGCCTTCTATCGCTGGGCCGTATGACCTCGGCACGGTCGTTGTGCGAGTCGCGCTGTTCGTCGAACCGGAAACCGCCCAGATCCACGCGGTCTCCGACGTCATCCCTGACGTCTTCGGCGGGGTCAAGCTGGACCTGCGCTCGATCAATCTCGACATCGATCGCAGCCAGTTCATGATCAACCCGACCAATTGCGCCGCTCAGGCGACGACCGGGGCGATCAACGGCGGCGGAGCCGATCCGACCAACTCGGCGACGTTCAGCTCCTACGCCGTCAACGATCCGTTCCAGGCCACCGAATGCAACAAGCTCGGCTTCAAGCCGAAGCTGAAGGTGACGCTGAACGGGCCCACCAAGCGGGCGAAGAACCCGCGTCTGACGGCAGTCCTCAACGCCAAGAAGGGGCAGGCGAACGTCCTCCGGACGGCGCTGACGATGCCGCACTCGCTGTTCCTCGACCAGGGCCACATCGGGACCGTGTGCACGAGGCCGCAGCTGGCCTCCCACAGCTGCCCGAAGAACTCGGTCTACGGGCATGCGGAAGCGAAGTCGCCGCTGCTCGACAAGAAGTTGAAGGGGAAGGTGTTCCTCGTCTCCTCCAACCACGAATTGCCCGACCTGCTGGTCGACCTGCGCGGTCAGGTGGAGATCTACCTCCGCGGGGTCATCAGCTCGAAGCACGGAGGCCTGAAGACGGTCTTCAACAACGTCCCCGACGTTCCGGTAAGCCGGTTCGCGTTGAAGATGAAGGGCGGGAAGAAGAGCCTGCTCGTCAACTCGACCAACACCTGCGCCAAGCCGCAGCGGGCGAAGTTGAACATCAAGGGCCAGAACGGCAAGAAGGTGAAGAACAACAAGTTCAAGTTGAACATCGCCTCTTGCAAGAAGCACAAGAAGAAGTAGTCGCGTAAGCCCAGTCGCGAGTGCCGGCGCGGAGGTCCAATAGCCTCCGCGCCGGTGCGACCGACGCTCTCAGTCCTGATCGTCGCCTACGAGAGCCGCGACGACCTCAGGAAGACCCTCCCCGCCCTGCTGGGCGAGCTGGACGACGGCGACGAGCTGATCGTCGTCGACAACAAGCCGGGTGACGGCAGCGCCGAGCTCGTGCGCGAGCTGGCGCCGGGAGCACGGATCGTCAGCCCCGGCCGCAACACCGGTTTCGCCGGGGGCGCCGACGCCGGTGCCGAGGCGGCGCAGGGCGACCTGCTCGTCCTCCTCAACCCCGACGCTGCACCGCAGCCCGGCTGGGGAGAGGCGATTCGCCGCCCGTGGATCGAGGGGCGAGGCTGGGCCGCCTGGCAGGCGTTGGTCGCCGACGGAGCGGGGGAGACGATCAACTCGGCCGGCAACCCGATCCACTTCACCGGCATCGTCTGGGCCGGCGGTCACGGCCGCCCGCTCGGCGAGGCGCCGCCGCCCGGCGAAGTCGCCGCCGCCTCCGGGGCCTGTCTGGCGGTCCCGCTCGACCGCTGGCGCCGCGCCGGCGGCTTCCCGGCCGAGTTCTTCATGTACCACGAGGACGTCGACCTCTCGGTCCGGCTGCGGATGGAAGGAGGGACCGTCGGGATCGAGCCGACGGCGTTCGTCGCCCACGACTACGACTTCAGCGCCAGCGCGGACAAGTGGCGCTGGCTCGAGCGCAACCGCCTCGCTTTCCTCGTGCGGACCTATCCCGGCCCGCTGCTGGCGCTGCTGGCGCCGGCGCTGCTCGCGACCGAGCTGGCGCTGCTGCCGGTCGCCGCCGCGGGCGGCTGGGGTCGCCAGAAGCTGCAGGCGAACCGGGAAGTGATCCGGTGGCTGCCGCGCCTGCTGCGCGAGCGGCGCGCCGTCCAGCGCCGCCGCGCGATCAGCGCCGCCGAGTTCGCCGCCGCGCTCACGCCCGACCTCGACTCCGGCCTGATCTCACCGCTCGTCCGTTCCGGCCCGGCGCGGCTCCTTCTGCGCACCTACTGGCGGCTCGTGCGCCTGCTGTTGCCGTAGCCGACTCTCGACACACCCCGCTGTGCCGAAAACCGGATGCGCTAGCTCGACTGCGTGATCGGGCGGATCAGGATCTCGTTGACGTCGACGCCCTCGGGCTGCTCGAGCGCGTAGGCAACGGCGCCCGCGATGTCCTCGTCCTGCAGCGCCGATTTGCCGGGCCGGTTCTCGAAGAAGTCGGTGTCGACCATCCCCGGCTCGATCAAGGTGACCTTGATCCCGTGGTTGTCGTGCATCTGCCGCAGCTCCTGGCGCAGCGACTCGCCGATCGCCGTCGCCGCCCACTTCGTCGCCGAGTAGAGCGACCCGGGCAGCGCCCGGCGGCCCGCCACCGAGCTGGTGATCAAGAAGTGGCCGTCGCCGCGCTCGAGCAGGTGGGGAAGGGTGGCTCGGATCGTCAGCGCCACCCCGTAGACGTTGGTCAGGACCATCGAGCGCCAGTGCTCGGGCGACTCCTCGAGGAAGCCCCGGGTGGCGCCGAAGCCGGCGTTGGCGAAGACCGCGTCGATGCGGCCGAAGCGGTCGAGGGCCGCCCGCGCCAGCGCCTGCACCTCGTCCCACTCGGTGACGTCGCAGCGCACCGCGACCGCCCGCTCCTCGCCGCCCAGCTCCCCGGCGAGCTCTTCCAGCTCCTCCAGCCGCCGCGCCGCCAGCACCAACCGGTACTTGCCGGCCACTGCTCTGGCAGTCGCAGCGCCGATCCCGCTGCTGGCGCCGGTGATCAGGAGGACGCGGTCATCGGTCACGCAGCCATTGTCCCATGTCCGCACTTGCGATAATCCTGGGTGCTCGTGGATCCCCAGCGGAAGCGCAAGATTCGGCTTGTCGTCGCGCTCAGCGTTGCCGTGCTGCTCGCGGTGGCGCTGATCTACACCTCGTTCTCGGCCTCGACCGAGGCGAAGGAGCCCTCCGAACTCGTCAACGCCAGCCCCGGCGCCAGCTACGAGATGACCGGCGAAGTCGTCAAGGGCTCGGTCCGCCACGAAGGCAACGGGATCGCCTTCCGCGTCGTCGACCGCGAAGCCGAAGGCAGGGAGAAGGGCCTGCCGGTGACCTACCAGGGCACCGTTCCGGACCCCTTCCGCGGCGGCCGCGAGATCGTCCTGACCGGTTCAGTCGAGAACGGCACCTTTGTCGGCGAACCGGAAACCCTGATCACCAAGTGCCCGTCGAAGTTCACGACTAAGAGCAATGGCTAGCTTCGGCAGCGCCCTGCTGGCGCTCGCCTTCGTCACCGCGCTGGCCGCGGGAGGGCTGGCGCTCTGGGGCCGCGAGGGCGACCGCCGCCGCGTCGACCTCTCCCGCCGCACCGTCTACGCCTTCTGCGGCCTGCTGACCGCCTGTGTGGTGATCATCGAGATCGCTTTCGCCTCCGACGACTTCGGCTTCAAAATCGTCCAGGAACACTCCTCCCTGGAGACGCCGACCTTCTACAAGCTGGCGGCGATGTGGTCGAGCCAGGAAGGCTCGCTGCTGCTCTGGGCCTGGGTGCTCTCGATCGCCTCCTCGCTGGCCCTCTACGCGACCCGCAACAAGCTGCGCGAGATCGTCCCCTACGCGACCGCGGTGATGATGGGCGTCGCCGCCTTCTTCACCGGGCTGATGCTGTTCGCCCCCGACGTCCAGCCCTTCGCGACGACCACCGGCGCCACCGACGGGGTCGGCCTCAACCCGCTGCTGCAGCACCCGAGCATGATGATCCACCCGCCGATGCTCTACTCGGGCTACGTGGCGATGACGGTGCCGTTCGCCTTCGCGATCGGGGCCCTGATCACCCGCCGCCTCGATGCCGAGTGGATTCGCGCCACTCGCCGCTTCGCCCTGATCGCCTGGACCTTCCTCGGCTTCGGCCTCCTGCTCGGCGCCCGCTGGTCCTACACCGAGCTCGGCTGGGGCGGCTACTGGGCCTGGGACCCGGTCGAGAACGCGGCGCTGATGCCGTGGCTGCTCAGCACCGCCTTCCTGCACTCGATCATGGTCCAGGAGAAGCGGGGGATGCTGAAAGTCTGGAACGCCTGCCTGGTCGTCGCCACCTTCTCGATGGCGCTGCTCGGCACCTTCCTCGTCCGCTCCGGGGTGCTGCAGTCGATCCACGCCTTCGGCGACAACACCGTCGGCCCCTACATCCTCGGCCTGATCGGGGTGGTGGTGATCGGCTCGACCCTGCTGATCGTCAGCCGCCTCGACGACCTGCGCTCGCCGAAGCGGATCGACTCGCTGGTCTCGCGCGAGGCGGTCTTCCTCGTCAACAACCTGCTCCTGGTCGGTCTCACCGTGGCGATCTTCTGGGGCACCTTCTTCCCGCTGATCTCCGAACTCTTCACCGGCGAGAAGGCCTCGCTCGCCGCCCCCTGGTTCGACCGCTACACGACGCCGCTGGCGATCCTGCTCGTCCTCTTCACCGGGATCGGGCCGCTGCTCGCCTGGCGCCGGGTCAGCTGGGAGTCGGCGAGGCGCGTCTTCCGGCTGCCGCTGATAGTCGCCGGGCTCGCGCTGGTGGCGCTGGCGCTCTTCACCGACGCCGCCCACAAGCCCTGGGCGCTGGCGCTCTTCGTCTTCGCCGCCTTCGCCCTGACCGGCCTGGCGCAGGAGTTCTGGACCGGCGCGGCGGCGCGACGCAAGCTCACCGACGAGTCGATGCCGACGGCGCTGGTCGGCCTCGTCACCCGCAACCGCCGCCGCTACGGCGGCTACATCGTCCACGCCGGGGTCGCCGTCCTGCTGATCGGAATCGCCGCCTCCTCGAGCTTCCAGACCAACCGCGACGTCAACCTCAAGCCGGGCGAAAGCGCGACGATCGACGGCCGCACGATCGCCTACGTGAAGCCGACCGTCGCCGTCGACAGCGAGAAGTTCACCTTCGGCTCGATCCTGCGGATCGAAGAAGGCGGCGAGGTGATCGGCTACCTGCGGCCGAGCCAGCGCTTCTTCCGCCCGACCGGTCAGGAAACGGGGACGATCGGCAGCTTCTTCGCCGGCGAGGCGACCAGCGAGGTGGGGCTGCGGGCCGGGCTCGGCGCCGACCTCTGGATCGCCGAGCGGCCGAACATCACCGCCGTCCAGCGGCGGGTGCGGGCGGCCGACAAAGGCTTCGAAAAATGCATGAAAGGTGCGCCCGGCACGCCGCCCC
>DASTGL010000305.1:0-2804 GCA_035719145.1 Solirubrobacterales bacterium | reverse complement strand
GACCTCGCCGACGCGGCGGCCTTCGCCTTCGCCGCGCCCGACCCGCAGATGCGGCTGCCGGGCCTCAGCGGCGCCCTCTCCGGCGGCGCCGCAGCCGCCGCCGGGTTCTGGGCCTGGCGCCGCCTCGCCGACGCCTAGCGGTGGATGTCGTTTCCACCCTTTGAGCCCTCCGAGGGGCCAAAAGGGTGGAAACGACGAAGCCGTCTAGGCGACGACTGCGGGCTCGCCGGCCTGGAACTCGTGCGACTCGATCACCCGGTCGATCAGGCCGTACTCGACCGCCTGGTCGGGCTGGAAGAATTTGTCGCGTTCCATGTCGCGGTGGATCTGCTCGGCGGACTGGCCGGTGTGTTTGACATAGATCCCGTCGAGCCGCTCGCGCAGCTCGAGGATCTCTTTGGCGTGGATCTCGATGTCGGTCGACTGGCCTTCGAAGCCGCCGCTCGGCTGGTGGATGAGGATGCGGCTGTTGGGCAGCGCCATCCGCTTGCCGGCCGCGCCGCCGGTGAGGATCAGCGAGCCCGCCGACATCGCGATCCCGTAACAGATCGTCTGCACGTCGGGCTTGACGAACTGCATCGTGTCGTAGATCGCCAGGCCGGCGTAAGCGGAGCCGCCGGGCGAGTTGATGTAAAGGCTGACGTCCTTCTCGGGGTCCTCGGCCTCGAGGTGGAGCAACTGGGCGATGATCAGGTTGGCGAGGTCCTCGGTGACGGGTTCACCCAGGAAGATGATCCGCTGCGCGAGCAGGCGGCTGTAGATGTCGAAGGAGCGCTCGCCGCGAGCAGTCTGCTCGACGACCATCGGTACCAGTGGCATAGGGCCTCCAATCCAGGGTTGCTTGCCTACACCGTAGTGAGCCGCGGCGGTCGGCCGCGGGCCCCTAGGCGCCGTCGCCGTTGAACTTGTAGCCGACGCCCCGCACCGTCACCACCAGCTCCGGCTTCTGCGGGTCGCGCTCGACCTTCTGGCGGAGGTTGGAGATGTGGACGTCGCAAGCGCGCTCGTCGCCGTCGAACTCGGTCTGCCAGAGCTCCTCCATGATCTGGGAGCGCGAGAAGACCTCGCCGGGGCGGCCGACCAGCAGCCGCAGCAGCTGAAACTCCGAGCGGGTGAGGTTGACCGGGACGCCGCGGACGGTGGCGACGTGGCGGACGAGGTCGATCGAGACCGGCCCGGACTCGATCTTCACCGCCTGGGCGAGCGGCGAGCGGTCCAGTTCGCGCCGGCGCAGCTGGGCGCGAACGCGGCCGAGCAGCTCGCGGACCGAGAAGGGCTTGGTCACATAGTCGTCGGCGCCGACCTCGAGGCCGACCACCTTGTCGACCTCGGCGTCTTTGGCGGTGAGGACGATGATCGGCACGGCGCTGCGCGAACGGACGTCGCGGCAGATGTCGAGGCCGCTCGGCCCCGGCATCATGATGTCGAGGATCAGCAGGTCGAAGGGGACGCCGTTGCCGAGCAGCGTCGCCGCCTCGTCGCCGTCGGCCGCAGGCGTGACCTCGAAGCCCTCCTGGGCCAGCGCGTAGCCGACCGAGTCGCGGACCGAGGGCTCGTCGTCGGCGATCAGGATGCGACCGCTGCTCATGAGGTCACCATCGGGCCTAGGCCACCGGGGTCGGGCTCGGTTTCGCGATCGGGAGGCGGACCCAGAAGGTGCTCCCCTCGCCCTGCACGGATTCGACGCCGATCCGGCCGCCCATCACGTCGACCATCCGCTGCGCGATCGCCAAGCCGAGGCCGAAGCCCTCCTGCTTGCGCGACTCGCTGCGCCGGTAGAAGCGCTCGAAGATGCGTTCGAGCTCTGCCGCGGGTATGCCGGTGCCGGTATCGATTACCTCCAAGATCGCTTCTCCTTCGCCGTCGTGGCGGCCGCGAACGGTAACGGTGCCGGGCGGTGGAGTGTTCTTGAACGCGTTGGTGAGCAAGCCGATCATCACCTGGCGCAGCAGGGTCGGGTCCCCGGTCGCCGCCAGGTTGGACTCGACGTCGACGACGAGATCGACGTGCGGCGGCGCCTCGCAGGCGTCGACGACGTCGCGGATCGCCAGCGGCACGTCGACGGTTTCGCGCTCCGAGCCGCCGCGCGACTCGACCCGGGCCAGGGTCAGCAGCGACTGGGTCAGCCGGTTCATCCGCTCGGCGTCTTCGCCCAGCCGTTTGAGGAAGTGGTCGCGGTCGCGCGGGTCGTCCTTGGCCCCGCTCTGCAACACCTCGATCGCGCTGGTGATCCCGGCCAGCGGGTTGCGCAGCTCGTGGGCGGCGTTGGAGACGAAGTCGGCTTCGGCCAGCTCCTGGCGCAGCTCGTCGGTACGGTCGCGCAGGACGGCGAGGACGGCGCGCTCGTCGGGCAGCGAGCGGGCGGTCATCGCGTAGGCGCGGTCGCCGATCCGCAGCGCCGGGTGGGCGGAGAAGCCGACTTCGGAGGCGCGCTGGAGCTGCGGTAGGACCGGCTCGGGCGGCTGCCCGGAGGCGTCGAGCAGGCGGCTGGCGGCGCTGTTGGAGAAGCGGACCGGGCCTTCGTAGTCGACGACCATGACGACGTCGGTGAGGCCGTCGAAGATCGCCGCGAGCTTGTTGCGGTCGGCGGTGAGGACGCCGAAGCTCTCTTTCAGCGAGGCGCGCATCGAGTCGAGGGCGCGGGCGAGGTCGCCGATCTCGTCGGGCCCGGTGGTTTTCAGCGGCGCGTCGAAGGAGCCGCCCGCCATTTCGCCGGCGGCCCGGGCGAGGTTGACGACGCGGTGGGAGATCGCCACCGCGATCAGGAAGCCGGCGATGATCCCGATCAGGACGGCGCCGAGCAG
>DASTGL010000304.1:0-5693 GCA_035719145.1 Solirubrobacterales bacterium | reverse complement strand
CTCTCTTCCGTAGACTGCTGGCTCGCCGGCGTCCGCCGTGAGGACTCAGCCAGCCGCGCCAAGACTCGGAAGTTCGGCTGGGACAAGCGCTTTGAGCTCTGGAAGCTCAACCCGCTCGCGGACTGGACCGAACGCGATGTCTGGAACTACATCCATGAGCACGACCTCCCGTACAACCCGCTCCACGATCAGGGCTACCCCTCGATCGGTTGCACGCACTGCACTAAGCCGGTCAGTGTCGGCGGTTCGTCCCGCGATGGCCGCTGGGCGGGTCTCGAAAAGACCGAGTGCGGGATCAACTAGCGGCGCCACGCGCCTGAGATAACCCCCTTCCGTATCCCTTCCCCGACCGATTGGTGAGACTTAACGCATGAGCGAGACGATGACTGAGCTTTCCCTGACACTTGACGAGCGCCATACCGCTGACTTCGAGATGATCGGCAACGGTGGCTTCGCGCCGCTGACCGGCTTCCAGGGCTCCGCCGACTGGGAGCGTGTCTGCAGCGAGATGCGGACCGCCGACGGCGAGTACTGGCCGATCCCGATCACGCTGGCGACCGACCTCGAGTGCGAGGTCGGCGACGTCGTCGAGCTCTCCTCCGACGAAGGCAAGAAGCTCGGCCGGATCACCGTCGAGGAGATCTGGGAGCGCGACGTCAAGCGCGAGGCCGAGCAGGTTTACGGCACCACCGACGAGGCCCACCCGGGCGTCGCCGCGATCTACGAGGAGGGCAACCGGATGATCGCCGGCCCGATCGAGGTCGACGCGCTGCCCGACCACGACGAGGCCTTCATGCGCCGCTACAAGACGCCGGCCGAGCACAAGGCCGACTTCGAGGCGCGCGGCTGGAAGAAGATCGTCGCCTTCCAGACCCGCAACCCGATCCACCGCGCCCACGAGTACCTGACCAAGGCCGCGCTGGAGACCTGCGACGGCCTCTTCATCCACCCGCTGATCGGCAAGACCAAGGCCGGCGACATCCCCGCCGAGGTGCGGATGCGCTGCTACGAGGTGCTGATGGAGAACTACTACCCGCAGGACCGCGTCGTCCTCGGCGTCAAGCCGGCGAAGATGCACTACGCCGGTCCGCGCGAGGCCGTCCTGCACGCGATCGTCCGCCGCAACTACGGTGCCACGCACTTCATCGTCGGCCGCGACCACGCCGGTGCCGGCGACTACTACGGCACCTACGACGCGCAGAAGATCTTCGACACGATCGACATCGAGGAGCTCGGGATCGAGCCACTGATGTTCGAGCACACCTTCTGGTGCAACGAGTGCGAGGGACTGGCCTCGAACAAGACCTGTCCTCATGACGCTGACGCACGGCTGTTCCTTTCCGGCACCAAGGTGCGCGAAATGCTCGGCAACGGCGAAAGGCCGCCGCACGAGTTCTCGCGTGACGAGGTCGCCGACATCCTGATCGACGCTTACAAGGAGGACTGACAAAGCATGGCTGGCGAGAAGGGCTTCACCCTCTGGTTCACCGGGCTCTCCGGGTCTGGCAAGACGACGATTTCCCGCCTGTTGGAGGGGCACCTGCGCGAGCGCGGCTCGAAGCTGGAGATCCTCGACGGCGACATCGTCCGCGAAAACCTCTCCAAGGGCCTCGGCTTCTCGAAGGAGGACCGCGACACCAACATCCGTCGCATCGCCTTCGTCGCCGACCTGCTCAGCCGCAACGGCGTGCCGGTGATCACCGCCGCGATCTCCCCCTACAAGGAGATCCGCGACGAGGCCCGCGAGCTGATGGGCGACCGCTTCGTCGAGGTCTTCGTCAAGGCTTCGGTCGACACCTGCGCCGAGCGTGACGTCAAGGGTCTCTACGCCAAAGCGTTCTCCGGCGAGATCAAAGAATTCACCGGCGTCTCCGATCCCTACGAGGAGCCGGAGCGGCCCGAGGTCGTCTGCGACACCGAAAGCGAAACCGCCGAGGAGTCAGCCGAGAAGCTGATCGCCTACCTCGAGCAGCGGGACCTGATCCCCGCCAAGGAGGCCGCGGCAGCCTAGTCGCTCGGTTCAAGAAGCTGTGCGAGAGGGGGCCTTGTGCCCCCTCTTTTCATTCAACGAGGCGTTCGAGGACTTCGCGATCCTCTTCCAAGCGCTTTTTCAGCCGCTTCTTGAAGTCCTCGTCTCCCCAGCGGGCGGCGATGTGCTTCTCGATCGCCTCCCGCACGGTCTCAGAGACCGGAACTTCGTCACCGCGAGCCACGACAGCTAGTTCTGCCGCCAGATCCTCGGACAGTCGTACGGTCATCACCTTGGTGGCCACGGCTGCATCACACATTACAGCATATATGCCCGGAAAAGGATGCCAGTAAACTGGCAGTGTCATTAAGGTAGATATGCTGTATGATGGACTACGTGGAGGGTCCCCAGCGTTTGTTCCTCGGCGAGGTCCTGGTGGTCGCGCGCGGGCTGTATGGCAAACGGGCAGACACCCTGGCGCGGGGAATCCCCAAAGCTCTTCTCGACTCGCCGCCGGACGTGCCCATCGTTGTCGTCTACCCCGGCCGTATCGAGGAGGCGGTGGCCCTCTGCGCACGGATCATCCGTGAGAGATGGTTCGGCGGCGGCAGCAGGGCAGTTGGCTACGAGTGCATGCGCATCCTGCTCGAGCGCGACAAGCCCTCACCCTGGCCCGCTGCCCTCACGGACGAGATCGAGCGGGAGCTGGATGCATACGAGGCCGGCAGGACCGACGAAGCTAGATTGGTCGACTCCGTCGGCTCGTGGATCGCCGAGGCGGAGCAGGGGCCGGTCGAACCTACGGCCTAGGCGGAACCTGCGGCTCGCCCAAATCGAAGGTGTCGTAGGCGGCGAACTTGGCGAAGGTCTTGTGGGTGGGGCCGTGGTAGTCGGAGCTGGCGGTGGGGACGAGGCCTAGCTCGTCGCAGAGCTGGAGCAGGTGCTCGGTCTGCTGCTTGTCGTGGCTGGGGTAGTAGACCTCGATGCCGTCCGGCTTCAGTGAGCGGATCAGATCCTCGACTTGGTCGGGGTCCTTGACGTCCCAGTAGGGGTGGGCGACCACGGCGACACCGCCGGCCTCGCGGATCGTCGTCACGGCCTCCTCGGCGGTCGGCCAGCGGCGGGACACGAAGGCCTTGGCGCCGGGGACCAGATACTCCTCGAAGAATGGTCCGAGGTCGCCGGTCGCGCCGGCGGCTCTGGCGATGTGCGGCCGGCCGATCGAGTCCGCCGCTCCCGCCTCGCGGATCGCGTCCTCCAGCGTCAGCTCGAAGCCCTCGCGCCGCAGGTTGTCGACGATCTCCCCAGCCCGAGCCCGCCGCTCCTGCTGAGCCCGCTCGCAAGCCGGCCCGATCTTCTCCAGGTCGACCCAGTACCCGCACACATGCAGGTCTTCGGCATACCGGTGCACGCAGGACATCTCGATAGCCGGCACCAGCTCAATCCCAAGCCGCTCAGCTGCCTCGGCCGCCTCAGGCACTCCCGCCACCGCATCGTGATCGGTAAGCGCCAGCGTCGTCACCCCTGCCTCAGCAGCTTTCTCAACCACCTCCGCGGGAGGCAGCTGCCCGTCGGAGACGGTCGAATGGCTCTGCAGCTCGATCAGCATCGGCGCGCAGACTAGCTGGAGAATCGGACTCGGAAGTTGTTCGGTGCAATTAATTTGGGCGCAGCCGCACAAATTGCAAGTTGTTCGGTACATTTAAAATGTGAAGCAACCGAACAAAACGCCTAAGCCCCGACGAGGCCGACCTTCACGCGCAACCGTCTATGAGCGGCTGAAAGTTCAGATCGAAGAGCTTCGGGAGCGGCTGGGCGGCCTCCCTTCTCCAGATGAGGCGGCAGGGATCTGGCGCGGCATCTGGCTAGAGGAGGCGCACCATTCGACCGCGATCGAGGGCAACACCCTGGTTTTGAAACAGGTCGAGCAACTTCTGAACGAGGGGCGAGCGGTCGGCAACAAAGAGCTGAGCGAATATCTCGAGGTGCGCGGCTACGCGGATGCTGCCGAGTGGGTCTATGGGCAGGGCATCCAGCCGGGAGACTGGAGCGCCGGCAAGTTGATCACCCTGGCCGAGTTGCGGGAGGTTCACTCGCTTGCGATGACGCCCGTT
The DNA here is from genome assembly GCA_035719145.1 of Solirubrobacterales bacterium. Classification (GTDB taxonomy): domain Bacteria; phylum Actinomycetota; class Thermoleophilia; order Solirubrobacterales; family 70-9; genus VAYN01. The sequence goes on along the minus strand of DASTGL010000304.1, from coordinate 1,610 downwards.
TGGGAGGTGGCGCCCCATCCGCAGGCCACCGCTAAGGAGCGTCCCGGTTCCTTCCGGGAGCACGACATCGAGCCTTTCCCAGGAGGCATGCAGCCGCCAGGCTGGACGCAGGTCCCGATTCTGATCCGCGACTGGATAGACGACGCGCAGGCGTTGAGGAAGGTCGAGGGAAGCGAATTTGCGGAGGCGCTAGCGGCTCTCCATGTGAGGTTCGAGCAAGTCCATCCATTCCTCGACGGGAACGGCCGGGCCGGGCGACTCGTCCTCAATCTTCTCCTCGTTCGCCTTGGCTATCCGCCGGCGATCATCTACAAAGGCGAACGGCGCCGCTACCTGAACGCTCTGCGGTACGCCGACCAGGGAGACCTCGGCCCCCTGGGGGAGTTCCTTGCGCGGGCGATCCTGGACAACCTCCATAAGTTCGTGGTCCCCGCCATCGCCGGCCCGGCTCGCCTCGTGCCGCTTCCCGCGCTGGCGAACGAGACGCTTTCGGCGAACGCGCTGCGGGTGGCGGCGACGAGAGGAAGATTGAAGGCATCGAAGGCTGCCGATGGGACCTGGCGCAGCTCAACGGCCTGGGTGGAGGAGTACGAAGCAAGCCGCTACAAGCGGGATTAGGAGGATCGGCTGGGGCCAGCATGCACCTCTCCCGCCGTCCTAAATAGACTGCGCCGCCGTGTTCGAGAAGGTCCTCATAGCCAACCGCGGCGAGATCGCCATCCGCGTCGCCCGCACCCTCAAGGAGATGGGCATCGTCTCGGTCGCCGTCTACTCGGAGATCGATCGGGACGCGCCGCATGTACGCGAGGCCGACGAGGCGTATCTGATCGGCCCCGCGGTCCCGGCCGAGAGCTACCTGAACATCCCCAAGATCATCGAGACCGCGAAGGAAGCGGGCGCCGAAGGGATCCACCCCGGCTACGGCTTCCTCGCCGAGAACGCGGAGATGGCGCGCGCCTGCGCCGACGCCGGGATCACCTGGATCGGCCCGCCGCCGGAGTCGATCGAAGCGATGGGCTCGAAGACCCGGGCGCGCGAGATCATGGAGAAGGCCGGGGTGCCGATCGTGCCCGGTTCGACCGAGGTCGCCAAGGATCTCGACGAGGCCCGCAAGCAGGCCGACGAAGCCGGCTACCCGGTCGCCTGCAAGGCCGCGGGCGGCGGCGGCGGCAAGGGCTTCCGCGTGGCGATGACGCCCGACGACCTGCAGGAGGCTTTCGAGGGCTCGGCCCGCGAAGGCGAGAAGTTCTTCTCCGACTCCCGCGTCTACATCGAGCGCTACCTCGAGGATCCGCGCCACGTCGAGGTCCAGGTGCTTGCCGACGGGCACGGCAACGTGATCCACCTGGCTTGAACAAATCATCCTGCGGCTGCCTTCGACTCAGGCCGCGGCGGGCTCGTTGTCGGGCACCATCCATTTTTATCGCCCATCGAATGCGAAGCTCGACTTCGACGTGCCGGTGGCTCTCGATGCCGCGGGCTTTCAGCGGGTGCCCGCCGGCAAGTTGCAGGGTGGCCTGTGGAAGGTGCGGGTGGACTGGACCAGCAGCGGTCAAGAGTTTGTGCACGATCAAGCGTTGGTGCTCTGACTCGCGATGATTCTTTGGACG
>DASTGL010000303.1:0-4940 GCA_035719145.1 Solirubrobacterales bacterium | reverse complement strand
GACGTAGTCGGCCTCCGGCGAGCGATCGAGCGCCTCGGCGACGTGGGCGAGCGCGTCGGGGTGGAGGGCGTCGTCGTGGTCGAGCAGGGCGACGAACTCGCCGCTCGCCATCGCCAGGGCGCGGTTGGAAGCGCCGACGATGCCTTCGTTCTCCTCGCTGTACTCGACCCGGAGCCGCGGGTCGCGGGCGGCCGCGGCGTCGAGGATCTCGCGCACGTGCGGCTGCTTCGAGGCGTCGTCGGCGAGGCAGAGCTCCCAGTCGCCGTAGCTCTGGCCGCGGACCGAGAGCAGCATCTTGCGCAGGACGTCGGCGGGCGTCTCGTAGACCGGCGTGATGATCGAGAAGCGGGGCAAGGGAAGCGGGGTCAGCGGCGGCCGCGGAGCAGGCGCAGGATCAGCGAGAGGAAGAACCCCGAGCCCGGCACCTTCGCCGCCAGCTGCGCTTTCGCGCTTTCGATCCGCTTCGAGCGGTCTTCGTACATCGCCAGGCGGCCGCGGGCGGCGCCGAGTTCGTGCTCCATCCCGATCAGCAGATCGCGCAGGCGCAGGATCTCCTCCTCGCGGCGGTCGAGCTCGGCCTCGGCCTCCGGTTGCCCCTCCGCCTGCTGCTCGAGCTCGGCGAGGCGGTTGTGGGCGGTCAGCAGCGAGTCGCGCAGCTGTTCGGTCTCGCGCTGACCCCGCCACCAGGCGCGGTCGTAGCGCCGCACCGCCTCCGGCAGCGGCTCGCCGCTGCGCGCGTAGAGGGCGGCCCAGGGGGTGACGTAGGAGACGTCGTGTTCGGTCTCGCGGAGGAAGCCGTTCTGCGCCAGCATCGCCGACCAGGCCTCCGGCGCCTGCACGTTGAGGTGGGTGGCCTCGCCGAAGTCGTCGGGGGTGGTCGAGAGCAGCAGCCGGTCGGTGGCGGCGCAGAGGTTGGCGACGGCCGCGTTCGCCTCGGCGGGGGGGATGTGCTCGAGCACCTCGACCGAGACGATCAGGTCGTAGCGGCGCGGCAGCGGCTCGGTCAGCGAGCCGACCTGGCAGTACTCGGCGACCGACTCATGCACCTGCGAGATCGCGTGCTCGGAGACGTCGATCCCCCAGGCCTCGACCCCGCGCTCGCGCAGCGCCTCGACCAGGAAGCCCATCGCGCAGCCGGCGTCGAGGACCGTCGTCGGGCGCAGGTCGCGGACGATCGCGTCGGCCATCGCCCCGAAGAACCCGAGCCAGTGCTCGTTTCGCTCGTACGGGACACCGCAGTCGTGGCGGTAGTAGTACTGCCCGTACTCGACGTTCCGGGGCTCCTGCCGCACAGGAGTGGGGGAGCTCGATTGCTCAGACACGCAGGCGCAGTGTATCCGGAGGTAGAGGCGCTTGACACCGATGGCAAGCTGTCCCGCCTATGCGGGCGCGCTGGCACTGGGCGATTCCGGCGGGGGCGATCCTCTGCCTGCTGGCGCCGATTCTGCTGACGGACCGCACCTTCGCGATCGACTGGGGCAACCATTACTGGCTGATCTACATGCAGGGCCTGGACATCGGCGCCCTGCACGAGCCGAGCATCTACCTGCAGTCCTCGCTCGGTGCCTTCTACCCCTACTACGCGTTCTACGGGGGCACCTTCTATGCCGTCAGCGGCTTCGTCGCCGAGGCCCTCTCCACCGACGCGGCCGTGTTCTTCGCCTATGCGGGCGCGATCGCCGCCAACTACCTGGGTTGGACCTGGATGGCGCGGATGGCCGGGGTCCGCGGCTGGCGCGCCCAGCTTCCCGGCCTGATCGCGGTGACGGCGCCGCTGGCAGTCACCAACCTCTACGGACGCGGCGGCATCCCGGAGGTGGTCGCTACCTCGATGCTGCCGCTGGTCGCGGCGGCGGCGATCAGCCTCGTCCGCGAGCCGCGGGTGCGCCTGCGGGACATGTCGGCCTTCGTGATCGGCCTTGTCTTCCTCACCGGGAGCCATGCCCTCTCGATGGCCTGGGGACTCGCCTTCTTGGGGGTGCTTGCAGTGCTCTGGATCGCCTGCAACTGGCCCATCGTCAAGGAGCGGGCGCTGCGGCTGCTAGGTCTCGTCTGGCTCGCCCTGCTCGCCGGCTGCATCAACGCCTGGATGCTGTGGCCGACGATTCTCTTCCACTCCCGCACCCTCGAAAACGAACCCGATGTGCTCGGCCAGACCGCTTTCACCGACCCCGAGAACCTGCTTCGCATCCTCCGCAACACTCCCGACCTCGATCCCCGGATCGAGGGGGACCTCAACACGGCGATCCCCGTTCTGGCGCTGCTCTGGGCGCTCGCGGCCGGCGTCTTCTTCTGGCGGGTGATCGGACCCCGCAGCCGCGCCCTGGCGATCGCGCTCTCCGGCGTCCTCGTAGCGCTGGTGGTGCTGATCCTCCATCCCTCGCTGATCTCCGACCTGCCGGAATTCCTTCAGTACATCCAGTTCCCCTATCGGCTGCTCACCTACGTCGACTTCTGCGTCGTCGGCTTGGTCACGCTCGCCCTCGCGGCGGTCGAGCGGCGGCAGTCGAGCCCGGCCGCGGTCGGGGCTGTGGTGGCCCTGGCGGCGATCGCCGCCTTCAACCTGGCGATCTCGATCCAGCAGAACATCGACGTCCGCTCCTGGCTCCCGGGACGTGCCGATGCCGTGGCCTCGCCGGTCCAGCCGCCTTCCACCTGGTACGCGTTCCTGCAGTTCGGGGACGGCGAGGGACCGGAACTGCGGCCGACTCTGCGGCAGCCGTTGCTCGTGCCGGTGGACGAGGGCATCCGCGACAGCTACCGCGTCGAATACCCGCCTGGCCCGGCCGGCACGGCGCGCACCAATATCGCCACCGGCAGCTACCTCGTCGACGTCTCAGGCGCTCAGCCCGTCGGGCACAGCGACGAAGGCCAGATGATCGTCCGGCTCCCCGCCTCGTCGCAGGCGCCACGGGTGGTCGTGGTCAGCGCCGAGGACGGGCCGGCGGCGGTGGCCAGCCGGTGGGTGAGCATCGTCGCGCTCGCCTTCTGCGTCCTGGCGAGCGCCGCCGTATTGATCCGCAGACGCCGCCGCACGTAGAAGACTGCGAGCCGCGATGGGGGCAAGCTTCGAACTTCTCTGGATGCTGGCCGAGCACCTGCTGCTGACCGGCCTGCCTGCCGCCGCCGCGGCGCTTTGGGCTGCGCGCGGGGGGCTGCGCAGCGTGCCGCTTCTGCTGGCGATTGCCTTGGCCGCTTCGGGGGGCGTCGCGATCCTTTCCTTCTGGCTCTACTACGCCGACCCGACGATCGGCCAGGCCGGCTCCTTCTTCTTCGCCTTCGGCTCGATGTTGGTGGTCGGCTGGTGCCTGCGCGAAGGGGTCGATCGAGCCCTCCTCGTTGAGCTGGCGACGCCGTTCGCCCTCTGGGCGCTGGCGAGCGGCTTCGTCCTCTTCCTCGGCTTCCTCCACGGCGGGACCGCCGAACCGCTGCTGACGGCGGCCAGCCGCTTCTCCCACGGGTTGCCGAGCGACAACGAAATTCCCAACTTCTTCGCCAACTACTTCTACGCGCACGGTCACAGCGGCACCCCGCCGCCGTTCGGCGACTGGCTCTCCAGCGACCGGCCGCCGTTGCAGATCGGCTACGTCCTCTCGCAACGGCCGTTCGGCTGGGACACCTCCCAACTCCACTACGAGGTGCTGGGGGTGATCGTCCAGCAGCTCTGGATTCTCGGCATGTGGGCGCTGCTCTGCGCCGCTCGCCTGCGCCCCGGCACCCGCGGCCTGGTTGCTCTCGCCGCCATCGTCAGCGACATCGCGATCCTCCACGGCTTCTTCGTCTGGCCGAAGCTGATCGCGGCCGCCTTCCTTCTCGCCGCGCTGGCGCTGGTCCTCTGCGAGGACTGGCCGGCTTGGCGGCGCGAGCCCCTGGCCGGCGCGCTCTTCGCCGCCCTGATCGGCCTGGCGATGCTTGCCCACGGCTCCAGTGCCTTCTTCGCGATCCCGCTGGTCGCGGTGGCGCTGTGGGGGAGGCCGAGCTGGGCCTGGATCGGCACCGCCGTGGCGGTGGGCATCGTCCTGCTCGGCTCCTGGTCGGCCTACCAGCGCTACCACGACCCGCCCGGCGACCGGCTGGTCAAGTGGCAGCTCGGGGGCTCGCTTGAAATCGACGAACGGGGCGCCCTGGAGACGATCGTCGACTCCTACCGGGAAGAAGGCGTGAGCGGCACGCTCGACAACAAGTGGGACAACGTCACCACCCTCTTCCAGCAGGGCGAAGTCGAACGGGGGGCGAGCGAGTCGGTCGACGAGCTCGAAGCCGGTCACCTGGGCAAAGCGCTCGAACCGGTGCGGCTGGTGCGCTTTTTCGGGCTGATCCCCTTCCTCGGGCTGCTGCTGATCGGGCCGGTGGCGATGCTTGTCGCCCGCCTGCGCCGCCGACCCGACGGTCCCGACTGGCGCTTCGCGGTGTTCGCCCTCGCCTTCTCCGCGGTCGCCTGCCTGGTTTGGGTCCTGCTGATGTTCGGCCCACCAGAGGCGGAGACCTGGATTCACCAGGGCAGCCTCGCGGTCCCGCTGCTCGCCGTCTGCGCCTGTGTCGCCGGTGCCTGCGCGGTTGATCTCCGCCTCGGCGCCGCCCTTGTCGCCGCCAACGTGGCGCTGGTGCTGATCCTCTACCTGCCGGCGCTGACGCCGCCGGTCGGAACCTCCTATTCACCGCTCGCCGGCCTGCTCGCAGCCGCCGCTCTGCTCGGCATCGGCTTCCTCACCCTGCGCCCCCTCAGGGCCTGAGACGGCTGCCGCCGCCAATACACTCCGCGCCCGCCATGGCGAGAACCGCCCGCAACGCCCCCCTCATCCTGCTCGTCTGCGCCTTCGCCGCCGCCGCGGCGCTCTTCCTGGCGCTGACCTGGCACTTCACCTTCCTCCTCGACAGCTGGGAGTTCCTGATGAACCGGCGCGGCTTCACCGCCGACGCCTTCCTGAAGCCGCACAACG